>CAYUPT010000268.1:0-5950 GCA_964446725.1 uncultured Bradymonadales bacterium
GTTGAGCGTATTCTGGTCGGTGGCTCCACCATCATCGGCGAGCGCACAGCTCTGCGCGTTTTGACGATTCTGAGGATTGTAAAACGTGATCGAACCGTCGGTACCGGTCTGGACATCGACGAAGACCGCCTGGTTTGGCGCATCGCGTACTGGCGAGCCTGCAAAAACCCGTTTCCTACGGCCCGATTGAGGTCGGCGATTCGATTTTGCTCCATGGAATTGGAGATCGTCGGCGCCGACAGGGCCGCCAAAAGCCCGACCAGTGCAATGACGATCATCAGCTCCACCAGAGAGAAGCCGCGCGGCGCCCGACCACCGATCGTCCGCGCTATGATTGATCTGTTGTTATCCATCGACATAGCTCGCATTCAATGATCGATTCACCAACTCAACAGCTGCAATTATTGCTCCAACGACCTGACAGATACGCCTCCGGCATTGGATACCGGCGCCATCGGCCCTCAGCGCGCGGCGAGACTGACAACGCGGCCCACTGTGGCGTCCGGTGTCGCAGCTCATGGGGCTATGAAAAAGTTTCACACCTATGAAGTATTTGCGCAACACCGACGGACCCAACCGGCTTATCGCCGGCGATGCTCTGTGATTTCAGTCCCGTCCGGGGGGCCACTTGCCGGATCGCCTATTTCCCTGCCAGCGCTCCTGTGTCACAGTACCGATTCCTCTGGACGGTGTGAATATTAGTTTTGCTCGATCACTTCGATCGCCACTTCGATGTCTATTGATTCCGAAGGACAATCGGCGGGACTTGCGCTGGCTCCGCTTTTGGGCGCCGCACTGGTCGCCGCCTCGGCGGGCCTACCGCTTCCGGCAGTGAATTCGGTGGCGGAAGCCACAACCTATCAGATCCGGACGCAGACCGCCGCCCGGGCCACTCAGCACCTGCGATCGGATCAGACGTTTGCGACCCCGCGGGTCCTGTCTCAATCACTGACACTGGCGGCCTACAACCTGAACAACAACGTCGACGATGGTGGTTCGACCTTCAATGCCCGACTCGGCATTCGCTATTCGACGGACCTGGGCATCGAACAGCGCTACCGACAGGATCCGCTCATTGATGCGCGCTGGAACGACCTGAGTCTCGATATCGCCTATCTGGAGTGGGAGCCCTGGGAGGGTGTGCAGATTCGCGGTGGCCGCCAGTGGCACCGAAGCCCACTGGGACTGACCGATTTCGACGGGCTGGCCCTTTCCTGGGAGGCCACCGACGGGGACTGGCGGCCCTTTGGGACCATCGCCGCCGGCCGCGACGTCCAGCGCGGTCTGACCCCCTTCGACCCCGGCGCCTGGGACGTCCAGGGCCTGCCGCCGAACGAGGCGACCGTTACCGATACGCCCTGGCACTGGATGGCCGCCGCCAACGTCGGCATCGCCTCCGGACGCAACCACCGCGCCGAGTTGAGCGCCCGTCACCACCGCCGCCCCCGCGCCGACGACGTCTCCCAGAAGGCGACGACCAATCGCGTCGCCGCCACCGCCTCCACGACCCCCATCGACGATCTGACGGTAACGACCACCGCCTCCTACCACTCGACGTTCCAACTCTTCGACCGCAGCCGCCTCGACGCCGTCTACCGCCTCGAGCGCGGCGCCGTTTCGGCGGGCATCGACCACCGAAGGCCGGTTTTTCATACGGGCAGCATCTTCAATCTCTTCGGCGCCCAGCCCCATCGCTCGGCCTATGGAACCTATCGAAGACCCATCGATGCCATCTCGACGACCGTCGAAATCCGGGGCTGGACGAGGCTTTATTTCGACGATGATGCCGGCTTTTTCGACGCCGGTGACAGCCGTGCGGTCGGTGCCGCGCTGTCGAATCGACACGATCTGGATATTGGCATTCCCGTCGACGTCTCCTGGCAGGTCAGCGCCCAGACGATGACCGACCGCTCCGGCGGCGACCAATACCTCGGCACCAGCCGCGTCCGGGCGCCGGCCCCGGTGGACGACCTCTTTTTGACGGGACGGCTCACCGGTCTGGTGGCAATGCCCGACCACCATCGGCGCGACTCGGGCTACGCGACCACCGCCGGCCTCGGCGCCGAATACGGGCTGGGCGACCTGGGCCAATTCGCCCTGAATTTCGAGACCCGCGGCGGCACGTTCGTTCCCACCAATACCGCTCTTTTTGCCCATTTTGAACTGGAGGCCTGGCGATGACCCACGACCTGTATAGCTGGACCGGCGCAGTCGCCTGTGCCCTCGCGATTGTGGCCGTCGCAGCCGCCTGCCACGGCGGATCGGCGCCGTCGTCGATGAGCACCGAACACCCGCCCGATCAATCGGCGGGGACGTCGACATACGACTACGGCACATCGGCGTCATCGCCGGAGTACCGCGACGATGCGCCGCGGCCATCGAGCCACGACGAAGACTGGATGCAGCGACACGGCGGCATGGCCCTTAGCCAGGGCGATGACTGCGCGGTGTGCCACGCCGAAGAAGACTGCATCGAATGCCACGTCGAATCCTTCGAGCAACCCTACGCCGTCCATCCGCCCAACTACGAAGTGGTCCACGCCACCGACGCCCGCCAGGGCGTCCAGGACTGCACGACCTGCCATCGCCTCGATACCTTCTGTGAGACCTGCCACATCGAAGCCGGCGTCTCGCCTCGCCTGGAGGACCGGCCGCCGACGAGTGTCGAATTTCATCCGCCGGACTGGCTCGACGCTTCGGCTCCGGTCAACCACGCCACCCAGGCGCGACGCGACATCAACGACTGCGCGAGCTGCCACACCGAACAGGATTGCATCGCCTGTCACCGCGGCATCAACCCCCATCCGCCGGAATTTCAATTCGACTGCGGCAGCATCCTGCAGACCGATCCGTCGTCCTGCGTCCAGTGCCACAACGAGGATATCGACATCCTCCAGCAGATGTGTATGTAGCGCAATCCGGCGGCCCAAGGCCTCGCACCTTCCGCCTTGTTTCTCCTCCGACTTGACGACTCCGGCGCCGGCGTGTCACGTCCCGGATCGCCAATATCGGAGGACGACCCGTGGCCGAATCAACGACCGAACAACCCGACGACTACCCGGACCGACGCACGGCGCTGTGGGCGATGGCGCTTCTGTGTGGCGTGGTCTTTTTTGCAGTTATCAACGGCAATATGATCAACGTCGCGCTGCCGTTTATCGGCCGCGACTTCGACGTCACCGAGGGGACCTACGGGTGGCTTGTGACCGGCTTTGCCCTGGCCTTTGGTATTTTCAACGCCGTTCACGGCCGTCTGGCCAACCGCATCGGTCTGCGCCGGCTATACGCCTTCGGGGTGGTCATCCTGGGACTGACCTCTATTCTTCTGGCGGCGGCGCCGACGATCGGTTCCGCCATTGCTCTGCGAATCGTTCAGGGCGCGGGAAGTGCCGCACTTCCCGCGCTGGGAACGGTGATCATCGCTCGACTCTTTGCCCCGGAGCGCCGCGGCGAGGCCATGGGCTGGATTTTGGCCGCCGTCGGCGTCGCCGCCAGCATCGGCCCCTTTTTGGGCGGCCTGCTCGTCGAAATCGGCGGCTGGCGCCTGGTCTTTGCCACCACCTCCGTGGTGCTGCTGGCGATTCCCGCCATCTTTATATTGCTGCCGGAATCACTGGACGAGCGCCGGGACGAGCCCTTCGATCTGGTCGGTGCCGTGTTGCTGGGCACCGGCATCAGTGCCTGGCTGTACGCCTTCAATGTCGTCGAGCGACTGGGGCCGGGCATCGAATTTGCCGCGTTACTCGCCGGCGGCGCCCTCTGTCTGGCGCTCTTTGTGTGGCGCATCAACAGCGTCGACGATCCCTTTGCACCGCCGGCGCTATTTGCCGATTTTCGCTACGTCGCCAGTTGTCTCGTCGCCCTGCTGGCCAATGCCACCCGCTACGGGACGATGGTACTGGTCCCCATCTTTTTGATCGAAGTCAACGAGGTATCGGCGGTCACCGTCGGCCTCGTTCTTCTTCCCGGGGCCCTATTCGTGGCGACACTGTCGCCGAAAAGCGGGCGAATCGGCGACCAGTACGGCGCGCGAAGACCGGTGGCCGCCGGTATCGTCCTGATCATCGCCGGCAATATCGTCACCGCCCTGACCGCCGGCGGCCATGTCCTGGGTCCCACGGTGGGCATGGGGCTGTACGGACTGGGCTTTGCGTTTATCCAAAGCCCCATTGTCAGTTCGACCTCCCAGATTTTGCCGCGGCGCTTCTCGGGGGTCGGCATGGGCATCTACATGATGATCTTCTTTGTCGGCGGCGCCGTCGGTATCGCCATCAGCGTCACCGCCGTCGAACTCCAGGCCCCCGGTGCCGACGGCTGGTTCGGTCTAACCGAAGGCCCCGGCGCCACCTACTCGAACGCCGTCTTCACCTTGACCCTCCTGGCCTTCGCCGCACTGGCGCTGACGCGCTGGGTCCCGGGCCACAACCCATCGCCGGCCGACGTTTCCTAGGAGCCTGTTGCACATAAGCTCCGCATCGTCTCGGTCCGCTATACGCAACAGGCTCCCAGCCCTCGACAGCACCGCCCGGAATAACTCGGTGGGTCACCGAACTTCCCGTTACTGGGCCGTCGAGCCGTTGGTATTGGCCCTTGATCCGTGCTAATTATCGATTCGATTCCGATATGAACCGACACCACCCCCGTCATCACTACCTCTTGAAGAGTCTGCCATGGCATCGATTCACCGGTTAATTTCCGTGCTATTCATCTCTATCGTCACCCTGGCGGTGGCCACCGGGTGCTCGACCGCGCCCGATACCGCTGAGGACCGCCAGCGACTCGATGAAACCGGCGCCGAAGACCTGCTGCAGACCAGCGACGTCATGGTCGCCGGCCGCATCGATCCCGATGAATTATCGTCATTGACCCCGCTATTTCAGCGCGTCGCCCAGACGATCGACGAGCCGGAAGTCCGCGAATTTGCCGATATCAGCCCCGACCCCATCGGTCATCTGGAGTCGATGCACGACATGCCCAATGACCTGCCGGCACTGGCCGAAGACCAGGCGTCGTACGTCATCTTGTCGCATCTGGGGAACCTCGAATTTCTTCAGGCCGCGCGCCTGGGCCTTCCGACCCATCCGCACGAGTGGCCGGCCTACTTTAATGTCCGCCTGCTGTTGCCCAGCGGCGAAACCGATGCCCTGAGCCAGCAGCTCGAGCCCTGGATCGACGAATTGATCGCCGACGACGCCATCGGCGCCGCCGAAGTCCATCAGGGAACCGGATTCGTCCGACTGGAGTTGGCCGTCAACAACCGCGGCGTCTCCGCTCCCGAGGGCATCGATGCCGAACAGTGGCTCGCCGGGCTTCGACTCGAAAATCTGCGCCCGCCGACGACCGCCGAATTTCATCCCACGCCGGCATACAACGCCTTTGTCGACTCCGATGCCCCCTTCGGCATCTGGGCTCCCGTCGACTCGCTGAGTCGACTCGGCGCCTTCGAATTGCTCGAACTCTTCGCCGCCGACCACCGCCAGATCGGTCCCGCCGGCCAGCCCCAGCACTTTCTGGAGGGAATCTCCAGAATTGCCGCCGCCTCCGTCGTCGATGACCCGGTCAGTGCCGAAACCGCCGATCTGGCGATACTGGTATCGGCCCACGATGACGGCGCATTGCTCATCGACACCTACGCCACGCGGACCGAGCAGGGCGCCGAATTGTACGAAGCGATGGACGGTTCGGTCTCGATTCCCGGATTCTCAATCCAGCAACCCTTTATCGACATCGCCGCTCAGGCCGACCTGGATGCCATCGAAAATACGGCGCAACGGCCCTACTGGTCGACTTTCGACACCGATTCCGACGTGCTGGAAGCCGATCTGGGAGCACGACAAACCGTCGACAGCTCCCCGCTTCCCTTCTCCGACGACCCGGCGGCACTTCCGCTGTTGACGATGGCCGCTCAGTACCCCTGGACGTCGGCCAAGACCGCCAGCGAGACCTTTGG
>CAYUPT010000269.1:0-5925 GCA_964446725.1 uncultured Bradymonadales bacterium
AAGACCCCATTGAATATCTCCATCCCCACAAGCAATGCATCGTCAATCAGCGCGAGGTCGGCGCCGATACCGACGGGTTTAACACCGCCCTTCGCTACGTCCTTCGCCAGGACCCGGACGTCGTCCTCATCGGCGAGCTGCGGGATCTGGAGACCGTCGAGGCTGCACTGTCCATCAGCGAGACCGGTCACCTGGCGCTGGCGACACTGCACACCAATAGTTGTGTGCAGACCATCAATCGCATCATCGACGTCTTTCCGGCCCACCAACAGGCCCAGATTAGAGCCCAGCTGTCCTTTGTACTCGAAGGCGTCATCAGCCAGCAGCTGATTCAGCATCGCAACGGCAATGGTCGTGTCCTGGCCAGCGAGGTGTTGATTCCGACCCCGGCGATCCGAAATCTCATCCGGGAAGACAAGGTCCACCAGATCTACAGCTCCATGCAGGTCGGCCAGTCCAAGAGTTTTATGCAGACCATGAATCAATCACTGCACACGCTGGTCAAAAATAAAAAGATTCATCGCGACGACGCCATAGCGCGGAGTTCCGACCCCGACGAACTTCGCTCGATGTTCGAAAAGAGCGGTATCGGCGGTGACTCATCGAGCACCAAGAAGCGCAATTCCTCGATTCGATATACCTGAACGACCCGGGTCTACTTCGACCCCCATCTGAGGTAAGATATGCCTGTCTTTAACTGGGAAGGAACAACCGAGTCCGGCGAGACCCGCAAGGGCAAGATCAGGGCCGACGATGCCAGCGAGGCCAAAGAGCGGCTTCGCCAAAAGGACATCAACGTTTCCAAACTCAAAAAGAAGTCGTCGGGGGTTTTCGACTTCAACTTCGGTGGACGCGTTCCACAGGACCGGCTGGTGATCTTTACCCGCCAGTTCGCGACGATGATCGACGCCGGCCTGCCCCTGGTCAAATGCCTGGAACTGCTGGGCGAAAACGAAGAACACAAGACCTTCCGGCGCATCATCCAGGAAGTCCAAAACGACATCGAGCAGGGGACCACCCTCTCCGATGCCATGGCCAAACACCCCGGGGCCTTCGACGGATTGTACTGCAACCTGGTGGCCGCCGGCGAGGTCGCCGGTATTCTCGATACCGTCATGGCCCGACTGGCCAAACAAATCGAGAAATCTCAGGCCCTGCGACGCCAGATCAAAAGCGCCTTTACATACCCGACGATCGTCTTGGTGGTGGCCATCGTCATCGTCGTCGGCATGCTCTACAAGATCATTCCCACCTTCGCCGAGATGTTCGAAGATATGAGCGGAGGCGACGGAGAGGTCGCCCTCCCCGGACCGACACAGGTCGTGATGAATATGTCGGACTTCGTCCAGGCGAATTTCCTATTTATCATCCTGGGCTGTGTCGGCTTTGTCGTCGCCATCACATTTATACTGCGCTACGAACCGACGCGGGCCATATTTGACGACCTGCTGTTGAAGGTGCCTATCTTCGGGGATCTGGTGCGCAAGACGGCGACAGCGCGCTTTACCCGAACCCTGGGCACCATGGTCGCCTCCGGGGTTCCCATCGTCGACAGCCTGGATATCGTCGCCAAGACCTCCGGCAATATGACCGTCGAAAAGGCGATTTTGCACGTCAAAGACCGGATCAGTGAGGGCCAGAATATGGTCGATCCCCTCATGGAGACCGGCATCTTTCCGCAGATGGTCGTCCAGATGATCGGTGTCGGCGAGGCGACCGGCGCCTTGGACACCATGCTCAACAAAATCGCCGATTTTTACGAAGACGAAGTCGATGTGGCCGTCGAAAACCTCACATCGCTTCTGGAACCGGTGATGATGGTCTTTCTGGGAAGCATCGTCGGCGGTATGCTCATCGCCATGTACCTTCCGATCTTCGAGATGGCCGGCGAAATCGAGCAGTAATTTCGGCTACGCCATCGCCGCAAGCGCCCCCGGGCCCCCGGATATGGCGGCGATGGCCCCTGGTCCCTTCCGCTCTACGGCGCTGTAATGGTCCTGTCGCCCGACCGCCAACGCGAACGACTCAAGGGATTGATGCTCGTTCGCATCGTCCTGGTCACCGCCTTTCTGGGCAGCGCGGTCGCCGTCGACATCAACACCTTCGCCGCCCTCTCCGAACCGCGCAACGTCACCCTCATTGCCCTGATCGTCGTCACCTATCTGGCGACCATCGGCTACGGCATCGCCCTGGCCAAACAGATCTCCCCCAGGCGTCTGGCCTATCTTCAACTCCTCGGCGACCTGGCGATCACCACCATTTTGACGCTGGTGACCGGCGGCTTCGACAGCCTATTTTTATTTTTCTTCCACCTCACCATCATCAATGCCGCCATCGTATCCGGCTATCGCGCCGCCCTGCTTGTGGCCGGATTGACCGCCGTGTGCATGACCTATTTTGCGGCCATCACCCTCGGCTGGCTGCCCCACCCGGTGCTCGATACCGAACTGGCTGCCGTTCCCACGTCGTCGGTGCTCTACGAAGTGCTGGTCAACAGCTTCGCCGGGGTTCTTATCGCGCTATTGGCCGGACGCCTCGCCAAGCGCCTGGGACGGGCGACCGTCCAACTTCGCCGCCAACAGACCGATATCGCCGACCTGCAGGCCCTCAACGAAAATATCCTCTCCAGCATCAGCAGCGGACTTTTGACCGTCGATCGCGACGGCGTGATCATCTTCTTTAATCGCGCTGCCGCAGAGATCACCGGACTCGACGCCGACGAAGTGTTGGGCCGTCCTCTGGAGCGACTCTTTCCCGGCCTCGCCGAAGCCTCTGCGCGCCACGACGTCGGCGATTCCCCCCCACGCCTGGAGAGTACCTTCCAGCGACCCGACGGCACCGAACTCTTTTTGGGCTTTTCGATCTCCCCGCTTCAAAATAGCGCCGAAGAGATCACCGGCCGAATCATCATCTTCCAGGACTTGAGCGAGATCAAAGAGCTGCAAGAACGCATGCAGCGCTCGGAGCGCATGGCGGCCATCGGCGAATTGTCGGCGGCCATCGCCCACGAGATCCGAAATCCGCTGGCCTCCATCAGTGGCTCCGTGGAGATGCTCGATACAGAAGACGACTTGTCAGAAGACAATCGGATGCTCATGGAGATCATCGTCCGCGAAGTCGACCGACTCGATCACCTCATCGGAGACTTCCTCCAGTACTCACAACCGCGCGCCCTGGAGACCGAACACCACGAGCTGATACCGATCATCGAGGAAATCCTCCAGCTTTTCGGTGCCCAGTCCGGCGAACAGCAGGTCGAGGCCCGAATTCGCCACCGACCCCCGTCTTCGCCGGTCGTCGACATCGATGCCGAATCGTTTCGCCAGATTCTTTGGAATCTGCTCAACAATGCCGTCGACGCTCTGGACGATGTTCAACGGGAGCAGCCCGAAATTATCGTCGACGTCGAACTCATCGGCGACGACCAACTCGTGGTGGCCGTCGAAGACGACGGCTCCGGACTCGATGAGGAGATCGAAGAGCGCATCTTCGATCCCTTCTTTACGACCAAAGAAGAGGGTTCGGGCCTCGGCCTGGCCACCACCTATCGCCTCCTCGAACAGCAACAGGGAGCGATTGAAACCGCGGAACCGACGACCCTCGGCGGCGCCCGCTTTAAGATCACGCTACCCGTCGTCGAATCGACAAACTCGACACAACCGTCGGAGTGCTCGGAAGCCAGGGTGTAACGACGCCTCCTCGAGCACCGACATCCCCCGCGTTCTATGGTACACATTAGGCGATGACTGATTCCGACTCACAGACGGCCTCCGCCGATGAATCCTCCGATGCCTCGGAGCCCCCGCGCAGTGTTCTCGTCGTCGACGACGAGCGCAGCATGCGCGAGTTTTTGAGCGTCATGCTCAAAAAAGAGGGGCACCCCGTCGACGTCGCCACCACCGGCGAGGAAGCACTGGAACTTATCGACGACGGCCACCGATTCAAATTGATCATGACCGACCTCAAGATGTCCGGCGTCAGCGGCCTCGATGTCCTGGAACACGTCAAGTCCGTCGACCCCGCCTGTCAGGTCATCATTATGACCGCCTACGCGACCACCGAAACCGCGATTTCGGCCATCAAATCCGGGGCCTACGACTACATCACCAAGCCCTTTAAGGTCGACGAGGCGAAAATCGCCGTCGATCGAGCCCTCGAAAAGTACTCGCTGGTCCACGAAAACCTCTACCTCAAAGAGGCCCTGGAGCACCGACAGGGATTCGGTGAAATTGTCGGCCGCTCCCCGGCGATCCAGCGCGTCTTCAAATTGATCTCGCGCGTCGCCCCGACCTCGACGACGATTCTCGTCGAGGGCGAGTCGGGCACGGGCAAAGAACTGGTCGCCCGGGCTATCCACCGCGAAAGTGGCTATGCCGACGGCCCCTTCCGCCCCGTCAACTGCGGCGCAATCCCTGAAGATCTCATCGAGAGCGAACTCTTCGGCCACGTCGAGGGCGCCTTTACGGGCGCCAATCGAGATAAAGACGGGCTCTTCGTCTCCGCCGAAGGTGGAACCGTTTTTCTCGACGAAATCGGCGAGCTGCCGGCCTCCTCGCAGGTCAAATTATTGCGCGTCCTCCAAGAGGGCCACGTGCGGCCCGTCGGCGCCAGCGAGCAGCGCGACATCAATTGCCGCATCATCGCCGCCACGAATCGCGATCTGCGCCAGCGCGTCGAGGACGGCGAGTTCCGAGAAGATCTGTACTACCGCCTCAACGTCATCCCCATCGAGTTGCCCCCACTTCGCGAGCGCAGCGGCGACATTCAATTATTGCTCGAGCACTTCCTGAAAAAATACGCCGACGAGATCGGCAATCCCATCGACGGCATCTCCCAAGAGGCCATGGAATTGCTGCAAAAGTACGACTACCCGGGCAACGTCCGGGAATTGCAAAATATCGTCGAGCGCGTCGTGACCCTGGAGACCAGTTCCATGGTCCAGCCCGAAAGCCTGCCCCCACAGGTCCGCGACGACACCGATGATGGCCTGCCGATCTCCGTGGAGGTCACCGAATCCGGCGTCGATATGGAGGGCATGGTCGCCGAACTGGAACGAAATTTGATACAACAAGCACTGGAGTTAACAGACGGCAACAAGACCGACGCCGCCGAGCTACTCGGTATATCGTTTCGATCGCTGCGGTACCGCCTCGACAAATACGACCTGTAATTCCCTTACGTCCGGGAGCACAACCATGAATGATGATGCCCACACGTCGCCTACTCTGCCCCTCAACCTGTGCCGGACGACGCGCGGGATGACACTCGTGGAATTGATGATTGTCGTCGCCATCGTCGGTGTCTTGGCCTCCATCGCCATCGTCTCCTACAGCAGCTATGTCGAAGAGGCTCAACTGACCGAGATGCGTCAATACGCTCAGGATGTCGAGCGCGGACAGCGCGACTTCCACTCCCGCCACGGCACCTACCTCGACCCCACCGATCAGGGCGGTGGGCGCGAATACGAAAATGGTAATGAGGCCTGGACTCAACTACTGCAATTCGACCACACTCTGCCCGAACAGTTCACCATCGAGACCGACGGCGGCGGTCCCGACGATAATTGTGATGTCACCAATTGCGACATCGACGATCCCTCCAACGGCGACGTCAACTGGTTTGCCGTACGCGTCCAGTATGACGACATCGACTTCGAGGTCTTCCATACCAGTGAATTGGGCGCACCCATCGATGTGAACATGGCCGACTGATATCCTCAGCGCTGTGCGGTGACAATTTTTGTCACCGCCGCTGACATCGAACGTCACTTTTTGTAGAGGCATCGGTCCACTAGAGACACTTTTACCACTCAAACGATCACTTAACAGTCCGTATCACCGCAGAACCTGCAGAAAAAATTTTACGCCCGTTGGCAAAGCTCTTGCAATACCAATAGGGCGCAACGTCAATCCCCCTGACTCTAAG
>CAYUPT010000270.1:0-5916 GCA_964446725.1 uncultured Bradymonadales bacterium
CCGACGTATGGGTTCGGTGCACCGCTTCCGGAGCGATGATCGGTGAGAATAGGCTCGTCGAAATCCTGCGGAGGAGAATCGGCGCCGCGCAATAAGACCCGGATACAGGCGCCGCCGAGTGGGGAGTTCTGGATGTCGAGGTGACCGCCGTGACTTCTGGCGCAGGTCTGAACCGAGAAGAGTCCCAGACCGGAGCCGTTTTCCTTCGATGATTCAAAGGCATGGACGACCTGCTGGCGGCGCTCCGGTGGAATTCCGGGGCCGTTGTCGTGGACTTCGATGGCGACGGCGTCGTCGACGGACTGGATCCGGACTTCGATC
Source organism: uncultured Bradymonadales bacterium (assembly GCA_964446725.1). Classification (GTDB taxonomy): domain Bacteria; phylum Myxococcota_A; class Bradymonadia; order Bradymonadales; family Bradymonadaceae; genus SLJM01. Next base: position 322 of record CAYUPT010000270.1, read on the forward strand.
TCGCCATTTTCGCGGCATGCTTCTCCGGCATTGAAGAGCAAGTTGATGAGAATCTGGTGAAGCATCGTCGGGTACACCGACAGGGTTGTGTCGTCGGCGTCGGAGTTCAATTTAAGGCGGCAGTCCTGGAGTTGGGAATGACCGCGCAGTGATTTTATGACTTGCCGGGTATGGGCGGCAATGTCGACGTCTTCGGGGGCGTCGACCTCGCTGCAGCCGGCGCTGCGAAGGCGGGACATCAAACCGATCAATCGCTCGATAGCGTCGCGCTGCTCTTCGATGAGCTCCAGTTGGGTATCGTCGAGTTCGGTGCGCCGCTGCAGAATGTCGTTGTCGGTCTTTAGCAGCGTCAACTCGTTGCGCGCGTCGTGGGCAATCGAGGCTGCCAGAAGGCCGGTGGTGGCCTGGCGTTCGGCGCGGATCATGTCGTCTCGTAGCGCCTGATTGTGGCGGCGCCGCGCGCGGAGTCTGGAGAGGGTCAGATGACAGACGCCATAAATCAACGCCGCGCTGCAGGTCACGAATAGCAGCCCCTTGGCCAATTCAATATTGCGCGCCACCAACGGCGCCTCCACGACATCGGCCACCAGATAGGTGGATACGACGATGTAGATGGCGGAGACGATGAGGTAGATGCCGGCGACGAGAAGTGGAGTCTGTTTGGAGTGCAGTTTCATGGGCGGCTTGTGAAGACTTCGGACAACATGAAGATACATCCATCGGGGAGATGCCCGGTCAACAATAGATATCGGCGGTGGCGCTTTCTCGACCCATCCTGATTTCGCTTTTGGAGCGTTCAGGATAGCGAATTGGAGAGCGATAGGGAAGCAGTCCAGGTTGTGTCGAATTTGCGCGGTTGTCGACGCTGGGTTAAGCTCCGGGCAGTGGTTTACCGCTGGACGGCATCGAGGATCACCTCGAGGACGATGGCGGAGTACAGCGCGGCGATACGACAGCCGACGGCCATGACGGCGTCGACACCCATTTTGATTGGAACTGAGGAAGCTTCGATGAACGACCAACGACAAGCATCGCCAGGGGCTATGGATTCGACCGGGGCGCCCACTTCGGGCCAGAGTGCCCAGCGCCCGGCGTACGAGCGCATCGAAGAGGTCGGAAGCGGCGGAATCGGCACGGTGTATCGCGGCCGCCAGACTCGGCTGGACCGCGAAGTGGCGATCAAAGAGATCCGCGAGATCTTCAATGTATTTGCCGGTATCGACCGCGACGACGTGGTCGATCGCTTCCAGTCGATCGTCGAAACCCAGGCGTCGCTCAACCATCCCAACATTATTCAGATCATCGATATCGACACCGGCGTCGAATTTCCGTATTCGGTCATGGAATTGGCGCCGCGAGGCAATCTACGCCGCGTCATCGATGGCGACGAGCGCCCGGATTTGAACGTGGTGCTCCAGTACTTTCTGCAGGTATTGCACGCCCTGAAGACGGCTCACGACGCCGACGTGATTCACGGCAACCTCAAACCCGAAAATGTCGTGCTCGATACGGCGGGCAATGCGCTGGTTACCGATTTTGGATTGTCGGATATCATCGACAGTCAGGCCGGCAGCCGAAACCAGGTCTTCGTCGGCGTCGGTTCGGTGGCCTATATGAGTCCCGAACAGCTCAAGGACCCGAATCTGGTCAGTGCCAAGAGCGATATGTACTCGCTGGGCATCATGTTCTACGAGATGCTCACCGGCGAGGTCCCGGGTCGTCGATCGCCGATGCCCTCGGAGGTATTCGAGGACATTCCGTCGGTGCTGGATGACATTTTCGACCAGATGTCCCGCGACGACGAGACGGAGCGCTACGAGGCGGTCGACGAGATCATTGACGAGCTGTATCAGTCCGAAGAAGTGGTTCAGATCCTCGACGATCGAGCGGCGGTGCTATTTTTAAGTGACCCCAGTGGTGATTCGCGCCTGGAGCCCTTTGAACCGCTGGAGTCGCTCGATGGCGAGGCCATCGGGGAACCGGTACCACAGTCGTCGATCGGCGGTCGGCAGGTGCAGGGCGCGGCAGGTGGCTCACAGCCAGCTGCGCAGGATGCCGTTCAGGACGAGCCGGGTGCGGGCACCACGCCCGAGGTCGAGGAGGCGCCGGTCGATGATGCCTCGGTCGGCGGGGCGGAGCCGCTGGAAGCCGCCGCGGATTCGACGGCCGAAGATCAGGGCTTTGACGGGCCCGAAGAGCCGGAGGTCGGCACGCCCGAACAGCCGCAGGTCGGTACGCCCGAACCGCCTGAGGAGTCCACCGATCCCGAACAGGCGGTGGCTGTCGAGGTATCCAGCCAGCCCGAAAGTGGCGACCAGTCCACGGAGGATATCGGTCCCGACAGCGACGCCGGGATGGATGCGCAGTCCGGCGACGGGGCGAGTTGGTCCGATGAGTTGGTGTCCGACGAGGACCTGGACTTCGGCGACCTCGGCGGCGATACGTCGGCGGGAGAGGTCGAATCCGAAGACGAGTTCGACGAACAAGTGGCCGCCGAGGCCGGTGCGGAGTCGACGGAGGAAGACGAGGTCGATGACGAGTCCGAAGCCAGTGATGAGGGCGATGCCGTGCTCGACAAACTCGATGAGTACGGCGAAATGTTCGAATAAGCGGGGGCGAAATGAGCAGGCCGGAATTGATCGAATTCGAAGGTGAGATGCCGTCGTTGGGGGACGACGTATTTGTGGCAGCCGGTGCCAATGTGATCGGCGGCGTCGAAATCGGCGCCTACAGCAGCATCTGGTTTAATACCGTGGTGCGCGGCGATGTCTATCCGATCACCATCGGTAAGCGCACCAATATCCAGGATTCCAGTGTGGTTCACGTCACCGGTGGGGAACACGAAACGGTGATCGGCGACGAAGTCACCATCGGCCACAGCGCGACGATCCACGGCTGCCGTATCGCCAATCGCTGTCTGATCGGGATGGGGGCGACGGTGCTGGATGGAGCGGAGATCGAAAAGGAGAGTCTGATCGCCGCCGGCGCGCTGATTCCGCCGGGGATGCGGGTCCCATCGGGGAGTCTGGTGATGGGTAGCCCGGGGGTGGTCAAACGGGAGCTGAGCATCGAGGAGCGGGTCTCGATAAAAAAATCCGCAGATCACTATGTGGAGTTGGCCAAACGACATCGCCAGGGATAGCGGCCGGTGGTCAGCACCATGGCCCTGGCGGCGTTATTGGCGTTCCGGTGTGGGAAGCAAGCCCAGCCGGTTGCCGACGACGATGATTTGAAAGCCCGGCGCAATATCGTCGAAGTCCGTCGACCCACGGCAATTCTGGTGGCGACTCAATAAAAAGTCCTCAAAGCGATGCTCGTCGCTATCCCATAGGTCGACGTGTGTCAGCACTTCGTGGCCGCGGTCGATGGTCTCACAATTGTCCATAAAGCCGTCACAGTACTGCTCACGGATATTCTCGACTTCGCAAAGATCCAGGCCTTCTTCGTCGTTGAGGTCGGTGACGTAGATGCGACTGTCGTACAGGATTTGTTCGCGTCCGGAGGCGTATCGCCGCTGTAGTTGACGCTCCAGAAGCGTAAAATCCGGCGAGCGCGGATCGACGAGTCGCACCGTGGTCTCTTCGTCGCGATAACGCGAACCGCTGTCGATGGAGCGATAGCCAATGCCCCAGACCTGAGAGCCGAGGGCATCGAAGGGGAGGAATGAAAAGGAGTGGACGCGGCGGTGGTCGTCGGGAGCGGAGGTCGGGCACTGGGCGAGGGGCTCGGAGAAGACGGGGTGAGCAGCATCGACGTTCCAGTCGTCGCCGTTGTTCGAAAGCGACGCCCAGACGAGTTGGGTGGAGGCGTCGGTGGGGCATTGGCCGTCCGACGGCGGTGTGCCGCACAGCGCCAGCAGGACCCGGTGGGAGCCGGAGCGATGGTCGTAGGCGTCGACGAGGCGCCGTTCATTATCGGGATCACTGCATATATCGGGGAGTTGATCGGTGTCGGGCAATTCAGTGGCCGTCTCGTCGAGATCGTCGACGCTGCCCCATCGACGGGAGATGAATTCGAAGTTCTGGAAGTTCCATTGCCCGCCGTCGTGGGCCCAGCGGCCGAGGGCATCGGTGCGCGGCGGCGCACTCTGGGGCGCCGTCGACGGGAGCAGCCCCGGTGTAGAGGTCACCGCAAATTGGGGCTGACCGTCGCCGATGATCGCCGACATTGCCTTTGACGGCTCGGAGTCGGCGGGATCGTCGCCGTCGTAGACATCGATGCGAAAGGCGATATCACCGAGCGGCATTTCACTTACGTAGGCCAGGGATTCCAGGGGGAGCGCAGCTTCGACGCGATAGCCGTCATCGGTGCGCGCAGTGGCGACGTCGACGACATCGGAGGCTGGGTAGAGGGAACCGTCGGGGGTGATGGTGTAATGGGTCTCAATATCGAGGGAAAGCCGGTCCTGGAGGATCTCGGGCAGGGCGTCGAGTAGTTCGTCGAGTTGAGGGTCGCGAAGCGAGAAACGGACCCCGTCGACCGGTGAGGACGGGTGGGAATCGACGACCCGGTCGTCGGTGACGTCGACGAGAAAAAAGAGGTGACTTTCGTCACTGTCGACGATCGCCGAAAAGGAGACATCGTCGGGCCCTCGCCAGTTCGTTTGGCCGCGATAGACGTGGTCGACGTCTTCGAAGTGGCGGCGGTCGTCCAGATCCCAGCCGTCGACGCTGGCATCGATGGGGCGAGCCGGCTCGTCGGAGGCCTCGGGGATGATAAACCAGGTGTCGTCGTCGCTCGTCGATGGCCGCTGTGTACGACGAGGTCGTTCTTCGTCGGAGTCCCGGGGGCGGTCGAGCAGGTCTGTGTCGTCTTCATCGGCGGCCTCAAAGGGGTCGAACTCCTCGTCGGGCGTCGAGGCGCAGCCGACAAGCATGGCGATGAGGAGCGCAATGGCGGCGAAACGAAACAGATCGTCGGGCAGTCGAGTCATGGCAGTTGTGTGCGGGGCCGGAGAGTCGTTCAAAGATTGGTATCCAGCCTAACAGATCAGGACCGAAGCGGGCTATCCCGATGAGTTATCGACAGGGGCTGGACTGGTGGAATAGGCAACCAAAAACGGCCCGGAGCAGTGATGCCCGGGCCGCGAAGGTCGTACAAAGTGGATTGTCGTTTCGTCGATCAGGGAACGAATAGCCCGGCTTCAAAGCCGAAGGTCGTGCCCCACGGAAAGAGCCCAATCGTCAGGAATACGGAGAATACGAAGGGAGCACAGGCGATGAGAATGATCGCCGGTTTCTCCGAGATCAGATGCATGTAGTACCAGGCGACGAGCCAGGTCTTGACCAGGGCCATCAAGATCAAGGAGATGACCACAAAGGCTCGAGAACTGCCGAGGTACTCCATATACCAGGCATTGATCCACTCCTGGCCGGAGGCCATAAAGCCCAGTCCCAGGCTCTCAAATAGCTCGGTAAAGATATGGGGTTCCGGGACATAGACCTCGACGATGGTCAATATCAGCAGTAGTAGCCAAATCCACATGTACTCGCGGTAGACGAAGTCCATCTTCGCCCAGCCCCAGCCCGTGTCGTAGTGGTGTTCTGCGTCTTGAGAAGCCATGATCAATTCCTGTGATTCCGTGCAATGTCCGGC
>CAYUPT010000271.1:0-5914 GCA_964446725.1 uncultured Bradymonadales bacterium
ACAACGTGGTCGGTGCAATCCCCGGCGATAGCTGCATTTAGAACCGCAAAGGGGCGAAAGAAGCAAAGGAAGATCAAAAGCGATAGAACCGCGAAGGGGCATAAAGAGGCAAAGGAAGGGCCGCCGTGGGCCGGAAAAGGTCATGAAGTTCTGTGATAGCCCCAGGCGACCGTAGCGGTAGCGGTGGAGCCTGGGGGCATATCGTTGAAGCGACGAGAGGTGTCAGATAGGAAGTCATTGGTAATGAAAATCATTTTCAACGATATTGACAACCGTTTTCAAAAAGATTAAGTCGGGGTCGTTGGTCGGACTAGAGATTGGTTTTATCGAGGTACCAATGCGTAGAAATCGGATGTTGTATTCGATGTTGTTGAGTCTGGTTGTGGTGTCGATTCCGGCAATAAGCGCGGCTGACGATACGGAAGTATCCGACGTCGAAGAGGCGGAGGATGTCGACGACGAATCGGCCTCGGTAACCGCTCCGCGTGCGGTAGAGGTCATCGGCGAGCGGCCCGCCGATCTCGATTCGATTCCGGGATCGGCGACGACGGTGGACTCCGAAGAGCTCGAGAGTCGGGCGCCGATGAGTGGCAACGAGGTCCTGGAGCGGATGCCCGGTGTCCACGTGCGAGATGAGGAGGGCATTGGTCTTCGGCCCAATATCGGGATCCGGGGATTGGATCCGTCGAGGAGCCGGACGCTGCTCGTGCTGGAGGATGGGGTGCCGATTTCACTGGCGGCCTACGGGGAACCGGAGATGTACTACTCGCCGCCCATCGACCGGATGGAGCGCATCGAGTTGGTCAAGGGTTCGGGGTCGATTCTATTTGGGCCTCAGACCATCGGCGGTGTCCTCAACTACATCACGCCGGAGCCGCCCGAAGACCTGACAATTACCGGGGAGTTGCGCGGTGGCAATCTGGGATATCTGCACGGCCAGGCCAGTATCGGTGATACCGTCGGCTCCTTCGGTTACCGCCTGGAGGCGATGCACCAGCGCTTTGAAGGAGCGCGCAACCTCAATCTGGAGATGACCGATGTCACCGGTCGATTTCGCTACGAATTTTCCGATGGGTCGGACTTAAATCTCAAGCTGCAGTACTACGACGAGTTTTCCAATTCGACCTATCTGGGGCTGACGACGCCCCAGTACCAGAATAATCCCGACGATAACTTCGCGATCAACGACGAGCTTCCGGTCAGTCGGCTCGGTCTGTCGACCAGTTATAATCGGGTGATTGGACGTAATATCCTGTTTGAGACGACGGTCTACGGCCACCGGATGACCCGCCCCTGGGATCGCCAGGACTTCGATCGCGCCGATCAGGGCCGGGACTACGATCGCGTCATCGACGGGCAGGGACGGGATGTCACCGACGACCCCGATCAGTGGTCCGACGACGGCAGTTCGATCTTCTTTCGCGACACCTTCGGCGCCCGAGATCGCACATTTTACGTCGGCGGTGTCGAGCCGCGGGCGACCATCGATTACGGACTCGGCGATATTGACAACGAGTTGATCGTCGGGACTCGACTGCACGGCGAGATGGCGATCGAAGAGCGGGTCAACACCCGAATGGACAACGGCGAGCGCGAATTCGATGATATCCGCGACGATGAGACGCGCCGCGGACTTGCGCTGGCCGGATATGCGCAAAATCGCTTCATGTTTTTGGACGGCGACTTCGAAGTGTCGCCGGGACTGCGCGCCGAGAGCTTCTGGAATAGCCGGGAAGTCCGACGGACGCGTAATGAAGACGGTGTGCCGGAAGATGTCGATCCGCCTCATCACAGCGGAGACCACGTACTGGCATTGATTCCGGGCATCGGCGCTTCGTATGCACTGAGCGATGAGGTGACGCTATTTTCGGGCATACACCGCGGATTTGCTCCGCCTCGGACCAAAGATGCGGTGACCAGCGATGGCGATGTACTGGAATTGGATGCCGAATTTTCGGTCAATTACGAATTGGGCGCTCGGGCTCGCGTCGCCGACTGGCTGGCCGGGGAAGTGGCCGGATTTGCCCTCGATTTCTCCAACCAGATCATTCCCCCCGCCGAGGCCGCCGGCGCCACCGGTGCCGATCCCGAAGAGGACACTCTGGTCAATGCCGGCGAAACGCTGCATATGGGGGTCGAGACCGACCTGACCTTCGACGCCGCCGCGCTGGCCGGGCTGGGCTTCAATTTGCCGCTCTCGGCATCCTATACCTGGGTTCACGCCGAATTTGGCGAGGCCTGGGAAGAAGAACTCGTCGGAAATCGCATCCCCTACGCTCCGGAGCACCAGGTGTCGGCGGACCTCAGTTTCGCCCATCCCATTGGATTGTCGGCCCAGCTGAGCGGAATGTATGTCAGCCAGCAATTTACGGATCCGCACAATGAGAGCGAACCGTCGCCCGACGGGCTCGCCGGGGCCATCGATCCCTACTATCTGGTCGATGCCCGCGTCGGATACACCTACGAGCCCTGGGGGACGACGGTTTTTGTGGCCGGTAAGAATCTGACCGACGAAGACTACATCGCCTCTCGTGCCCCCCGCGGAATTCAGCCCGGTGGGCCGCGCCAACTCTTCGGCGGGCTGCGCGGAGAATTCTGAGCCGCGCACAGAGCAATTGGGGGGGGCTCTCTCGATCGGAGGGTTGAATCGCAGCCTGAAAACGCTATTCATTGAAAATGAAAACGGTTTTCATTGTCAGTGCGGCGATGATTCGCTATGCCGTGGCCGGCGAGTCGATTTCGTTTCCAAGCAGTACACCGTCATGACACTTGCAGAATTACTTGCCAACGGGGGATGGGCGATGGTGCCGATCTACCTGTGTTCGGCGGCGGTAGTCGCCATCTTTTGCAAAAAGATGCTGGAGTTTCGCAGTCGATCGCTCACCGATGTCAGCTGGCTCGAAGAGACGCTGGACGCGCTTCGGCGATCGGATTTCGAGGAGGCTCGAACGCGCGCCGGGGCGACGTCCAACCCGGCGGGACGGGTCATACTGGCGATGCTCGGCATTGTCGACGAGAGGCCGGATCGAGTTGAAGCAGAGGCCCGCCGCGTCGGTAGTCTGGAAATCCAGAATCTCGAAGAACACGTCGGCGGATTGTCCTTTGTCGCTCAGGCGGCGCCGTTGCTGGGGCTTTTGGGGACGGTCATCGGCATGGTGGAGCTATTTATGGGCCTCCAGGGAACGGCGACGGCGACAGTCGATGCAGCACTTCTGGCCTCTGGCATCTGGAAGGCGTTGTTGACGACGGCCGCCGGTCTTGCGGTGGCTGTCCCGGCGCTTGCCGCGTACTCCTATCTCAACAGTCGCACCGATCGGTTTCGCCTGCTGCTGCAGGACTGCGTGCAGCGCACTCTGACGGCCCTGCCGGAACCGGACGGCGAGGAGTCGGCCGATGGAGTTTGAGAGCTTCGAGCGCGAGACGCCGCAGATCAATATTTCGGCGCTGATCGACGTGGTATTTATTTTGCTGATTTTTGTGGTGCTGGCCGCCAATTTTGATCGGATTCGCGAGATGAATGTAGCCCTTCCCACCGCCGAAGAAGTCGAGCAACCGACGGAGGACGCGCTGGTATTGACCCTTCCGGTCGACGGTCCGATGCAGTTGAATGAAGAGGAGATCGACGCCGGGGAATTGCCGGAGCAACTCGAGATGCGCAGTAGCGATTACGATGTGCTCGTGCTGGTCGGCGACGGCGAGATCAATCTCGATCAGACGGTCGACATCTTCGATAAGGCTTCGGCCGCCGGATTTGAATCGGTCTCGATTGCCACCCGAGAGGAGGCCCCATGAATAGCTGTAGTCAGGGCGAGAAGAGGTCGGGCTGGACCGGTCCGATCGCCGTTGTGATCGCGGCCCATCTGGCTTTGTTGATGTTGCCCGTTGAATTTTCGACGGCTCATACCCAGGAGGAGGCGCCGTCGGAAATCTCGATGGTTCCGGCCCCGGAGCTGGCTTCTGGGCCGGCATCGGACCCGGCGGTCGTCGACGAGCCGGAACCAGAGCCGGTAGAAGAGGCCGTCGACGAGCCGGTGGAAGAACCGGTCGAAGAGGTGGAGCCCGAGGACCCGGTCGTCGCCGAAGAGCCGGAGACGCCTCGCGAGGATGCCGATGTCGCCGTGGCCGACAACGCCGGGGTCGAAGAGGCGCCGGAAGAGCCCGTCGAAGAGGCCGAAGCCGTCGAAGAACGGCCGCTGTCGGATATCGAACCCTTTCAGGACCACGAATTCGAGCCCGATGTACCCGCAGACTGGGAGCCCGCCGAAGTTCCAACGCCGCGTCGAGCGGCGTCCGACGGGCAGTCCGTCGACTGGAGCGATTACCGGGACGGCGTGTTGGGTTCGGTACAGAGCGAAGAGGACTACCCGCGCATGGCCAGTCGACGGGGGTGGGAGGGAGAAGCGACGGTGCGGATTATCGTCGATCGCCAGGGACGACTGGCCGACTCACCGGAGGTCGTCGATTCGTCGCGACACGCCATGCTCGACGACGAGGCGCTGCGGATGGTCGAATCGGCCCAGCCCTTCGAGGCCTTTCCGGACGGTGCCGATGACGACGAACGAGAATTCGTCATCCCCGTGCGCTTCCAACTCGAGGGATGAGGAACTACGGCCCCGGCCCCCGGCGGAGGCTGCGCAGAACCGTTGTGTGACAATTTCGCGACACCGTTTCACGGGGTTGACGACGACGGGGTTTAACGTATTGTAACAGGCGAGTCGGGAGAATTGGTGTGGCTATTGGCCCTTCGTCACGGTGCGGGAGTGTAAGCGATGGGGAGCGGGAGAACGGACGGATTTACTCTGGTGGAGTTGATGATCGTCGTCGCTATTATCGGGGTGTTGGCAGCGCTGGCGATCCCTGCATTCACGACGTATCTCAAGCGGACCAAGGCGGTGGAAGCAGAACATATACTGTCGGTGATGAGCGACGGAGCCCTCGCCTACTACCAGTCCAATCAGCAGTACTCATCAGATGACGGCGCCGAGCCGTGGCACGAGGCGCCGGATGGGACGCATCGCGGGATGCCGGTGCCCGGTGATGAGCGAGTATTCCCGGGCCACGATGGCACGATGTCGACGGTTCGAACCCACGACGAGATTCCGCAGGGCGGAGGCCGTATGGAGCCCGACGAGGAGTGGGACGACTTCGAAGTGGCCATGCTCCGCCAGCTCAATTTCGATCTCGAGGAGTCGACGTATTTTGTCTATCTATACCAGGTCAACGTCGATCGGGCGCGATTTTTTGCCTGCCATCAATTCGACGCCAGTGAGAGTAGCCAGTCGGGCTACAATTGTCGCAATTCAAATGTCGGGGCCCATCGCGTGAGCATGGATTGCCACGAGGGCGACGGCGACGGCCCCTGGTGCGAACCGCCCTATACGGAGTTCGAGTTTCAATAGAGCAGACGGTCGACGGAATCCCCGGAGAGTGGCAGCGAGCCGGTATTGCGCCTGCTCAATTCTCGTGTTCACCTTCACCGCGCGAGGTTCCGAGCCGCCGAATATCGTAGCCTCGCTCTTCGAGTAGCTCCAACAGACCATCTTCACCGAGCACGTGGCCGGCACCGACAGCGACAAGCACATTGCCGCGCTCGAGATGGGCTTCGATCGCCGGCAACCAGTTGTGGTTTCGCTCGACGATAAATCCCTCATACATCTCGGGGCGCTCTTGTTGCCACTCTTCGCTGATGGTCATTTCCCGAAGTGCTTCCGCATCACCGGTGCGGTAGGTGGCGATCATTTCGGGCAGGTTGGTGTCGGTGCCGTCGATCGATGGGGTGCCACCGTCTCTTAACTCCTGGAGCATTTCTACAAGCTCGGGCACGCCCAGAAGTTCGTCGAGCAAAAGGGCCTGTTCGCTGGCGGTTTCGAGGGCATCGATGTCGATATCGCGTTGCTCGATATGACCTCGAAGT
>CAYUPT010000272.1:0-5908 GCA_964446725.1 uncultured Bradymonadales bacterium
TGGAGACCCAGGGCCACGACGGCATCATCATGGCCTCCGTCGCCCTGCACCGACTGGAGATGGCGGAGCGAATCACCGTCGAGCTGGCCCCCGACCGCCACATCCCCGCCGTCGGTCAGGGCGCCATCGGCATCGAGACCCGCATCGGACGCGACGACGTCGACGAACTTCTGGCGCCCATCCTCGACGACCGGACCTGTGCCGCCGTCGGCGCCGAGCGCGCCTTCATGGCGCGACTCGAAGGGGGTTGTTCGGTGGCCCTCGGTGGTTACTGTCGGCGCGACGGCGATCAATGGTCGTTTTACGGCTGGGCCTCCTCGACGGATGGCCAGAACATACTCCGGGATCACACCACCGGCGACGACCCGAAACAACTGGCCACAGAGATGGCACAGCAATTCATCGACCGCGGCGCCCGACAACTCCTGCACTCATGAACGGAGACACACTGCGCATTCTGGATACCGGGACCCGGCCGGCGACACCGCCGGCAGACACCGTGGAAGTGCGTCATCATCCGGCGCTGGTCCGTCGACCGGTCGCCGTCGACTCCGAGCGATGGTGCGCCATCCTCGACAGGCCGGCCCATATCGTGTTCTACAGTCGATTCGCCGTGCGGTGCATGGCCGACGAGCTCGCCGATCTCGACGCTCATCGGCTGTGGGCCGTGGGCCCGAAGACAGCGGACCGGATTGGCGATACCTGGGGCCTCGATGCTGAATATCCCGACGACCACCACTTTTCGGGGCTTCGCGACGCATTGGGACAATGCGCCGACCCGCGCCCGATCGTCGCCTTCGGGCTGCGCGGTAAACCCCGCGACCTGGGCGCCATCGCCGACGACTGGGCGACGCAATGGGCGTCCATCGACGTCTACGAATCGGTGGCCAACGAGCCGCGTTCGCTGCGCGAGGCCTTCGACGAATTTCAGCCCCACTGGCTGGCCGTCACCAGCTCCCGCGGCGCTCGGGCTATCGCCGATGGCGTCGGCCACCAACGGCTGGCGACCCGGCAGTCCAACGGCGAACTTCGCGTCGCCGCCATCGGCCCGTCGACGGCCCGGACTTTAAATGAACTCGAACTGGACGCCGACGCAATACCCGACGAACCCGATCGAGATGCGATGCTCCGGGCCATCGTCGACACCGCCTAATTCTCAGTATTCCGCCCTCCCGCGGCTGACGCGTGGGGTCGAATCGGGCAATCGCAGAAAATATTGACGACTATTGATTTCGAATGACATCGATTCACCACTTCCGACCCGAGAGCCTATGAATTCCCGACAACGCTTCATCAACGCCTGCTTATCGAAACCGGTCGACCGCCCGCCCGTCTGGGTGATGCGCCAGGCCGGCCGCCACCTGCCGGAGTACCGCGCGCTCAAAGAGGAGTACTCGTTCCACGAGCTCGTCCAGGACCCGGAGATGGCCTGCGAAGTCACCATGCAGCCGCTTCGGCGCTACGACATGGACGCCGCCATTGTCTTTACCGACATTCTGGTGATTCCAGAGGCCATGGGGCAGCCCTACGGCTTTCCGGAAGGCGGCGGAATCGAGATGGACTTCGCCGTCGAATCCGCCGACGACGTCGACGCCCTGACGACAGAGGGCATCGCCGAAAAACTGGACTACGTCGGCGAAACCCTGGAGCTTCTGCGCGACGAACTCGGCGACGAGCGCGCACTGATCGGCTTTGGCGGAAGCCCCTGGACACTGGCGACGTACATGATCGAGGGCGGCTCCTCGAAGAATAAGCGCCGGGCCCGCGAGTGGTTTTATACCGAGCGCGAGACCTTCGATGCCCTGATGACCAAAATCACCGACGCCCTGGCCGACTATCTGCAGATGCAGATCGACGCCGGTGTCGACGCCATCCAGCTCTTCGATAGCTGGGGCGGAGTGCTGGCTCCCGATGCCTTCGAGGACGCCTCCATCAAGTGGATGCGAAGGCTCATCGACCAGATCGGCGACCAGGTTCCCACCATCGTCTTCTCCAAGGGCATGCACGAACACACCGATGCCCTGGTCTCGACGGGCGCCGACGTGCTGGGAGTGAGCTGGACGGCTCGACTGGCCGACGTCAAACGCCAATTGCCCGACGATGTCGCCGTCCAGGGCAACCTCGATCCAGTGCTGATGAATACCAACCCCGAGTTGGTGCGCCGGGAGGCCACGGAGTTGCTCGAAGAGATGAGCGAATTTGACACGGGCCACGGCTTCAATCTGGGCCACGGGATCATGCCGCAGGCCAAGATCGAGTGCATGAAGGCCCTCGTGGAGACCGTCACAGAATTCGGTTGATGATCACTTGCTGATTTTACGCCTTACGCACCGGCATTTTCCATGTCCAAACGCATCGCCATCATCGGCGCCGGCATCTCCGGCCTTGTCACGGCCTACGCCCTGGAGCGCCGGGGCCATGACGTGACTATCTTCGAGGCCAATGACCGCGCCGGCGGCCCCATTCACACCGTCGAACACCAGGGTTATCGCTTCGAGACCGGCCCCCACACGCTGTTGGTCCGAAATCGGGCGGTCGTCGATCTCCTCGATGAACTCGACCTGCTGGACGACGCCGTCGACGCCAACGAAGCCGCCGACACCCGGTTTATCGTCCGAAACGGCCGGCCCGAGCCGCTGCCGATGTCTCCGGGTGCCCTGGCGACGACCCCGCTGTTGTCGCCGCCGGCCAGGCTTCGACTACTCGCCGAACCCTTCATTCCCGGTGCCGACGACGACGAGATCGATGAGCCCCTGGCGAGCTTCGTCGAGCGCCGACTGGGCCGGGAAGTCCTCGACTACTTCGTCGATCCCTTCGTCGGCGGCATCTGGGCCGGCGATCCGCGACAGCTTTCGGCAAAGCACACCTTTACACCGCTCGTCGACTTCGAGGAGTCGGCGGGCTCGATCGCCGCCGGCGCCATCCGGCAACGGCTGCTCGACAACGGCGACTCGAGGGACAAGGTCGAGCGCCGACTGATCTCGTTTCAAGGCGGCATGGATACCATCATCGACCGGCTTGTAGAGCGCATCGATGCCGAGGTTCAATTCGACTCGCCGGTCCGCAAACTGCGGCGCGACGACGGTCAGTGGCGCGTCATCTATCAGCGCGGCAAGGGCCGGCGCGGAGCCAGCGTCGATGCCGTGGTATCCACCATTCCCCCCTACGCCTTCGGCGAGTTGGAGTGGCAGCACATCGACGTGCCCACCGACGCCGTCGACGAATTGGCAGGAATGCCCTACGCTCCGTGCTGCGTCGTCAATTTCGGATTTGATCGATCGCAGGTCGGTCACGACCTCGACGGCTTCGGCGTTCTCATTCCGCGAGTCGAACACTTTCACACCTTGGGGGCCCTCTTCGTATCGACCATGTTCGATGCGACGGCCCCCGACGGCCACGTCAACATCACGGCCTTCGTCGGCGGCGCCCGCCAGCCGGAATTGGCCGCCGAAGACGACGACACCATCGTCGAGATGGCGCGACTCGACCTGCGCCGGCTACTCGACGCCACCGGCGCCCCGACGGTCACGCATCTGACGCGCTGGGAGCGAGCCATTCCGCAGTACGAAGTCGGTCACGGCGTCTTTTTGGAGCGCATCGAACAGCTCGAAGACCGACTGCCGCACTTCTACTTCGCCGGAAACTACCGCGACGGCATTGGCGTTCCCGACCTGTTGGAGAGCGCACCGGAACACGCACAACGCATCGACCGTTCACTGACCACGTAATCGCTAATTTTCCTTCCAGAGCAGTATCATGACCGATTTCGACCTCACTCACCGCCCCCGCCGACGCCGGGGTTCCGGTCACGTCCGCGACATGGTGCGCGAAACCCACCTTGTGCGCGATGACCTCATCATGCCGGTCTTCGTGACCCACGGCGACAATGTGCACCGGGAAATCCCGTCGATGCCCGGCATCTACCAGCACTCCCTCGACGAGCTCGATCGCGAACTCGACGCCCTCGCCGAGGCCGGCATCTTCCGCATCATCTTATTTGGGATTCCGGAAGCCAAAGACGGCGTCGGCTCCGATACCTTCAGTGACGACGGCATCATTCAGCGAGCGCTGCGCCATATCCGCCAGCGCGACGAGCGATTCTATCTGATCACCGACGTCTGTTTTTGCGAGTATACCGACCACGGCCACTGCGGCGTCGTCGACGACGACGGACATCTCAACAACGACAAGACGCTCAACAACCTGCAAAAACAGGCCGTCTCCCACGCCGAAGCCGGCGCCGATATGCTGGCTCCATCGGGCATGATCGACGGCATGATCGGCGCCATGCGCTCCGCCCTCGACGACGAGGGCTACCACGGCCTTCCCATCATGAGTTACGCCGTCAAATACCAGTCCGCATTCTACGGCCCGTTTCGCGACGCCGTGGAGTCGAGCCCCGATTTCGGCGACCGAAGCACCTATCAGATGGACCCCGCCAACGCCCGGGAGGCCCGCGTCGAGGCCCGACTCGACGTCGAACAGGGAGCCGATCTATTGATGGTCAAACCGGCGCTATCCTACCTGGATATCATCCGCGATATTCGGGACAACTTCGACCTGCCACTGGCCTGCTACAACGTCTCCGGCGAGTACTCGCTGGTCAAAGCGACGGCCGCCAAGGGATGGATCGACGAAGTTGGCGTGGCCCATGAAAAGCTATTGTCGATGAAACGCGCCGGTGCCGATCTGATTTTGACTTATTTTGCCCGCGACATCGCCCCACATCTCGACGCCTGATCGATGCGACGGCCTCCGTCGCCCACTGATGATTCACCGATATTTCTACCCCCAGAGACCTCATGACTACCCAAGGCGTATTGCTCGTCAACCTCGGCTCCCCGGACTCCACCGACACCTTTGATGTCTACAAATACCTTCGCGAATTTCTGAATGATCCGAGGGTCATCGATCTTTCGCTTATCAAGCGCAAGGTCCTCGTCGAGGGCATCATCGCCCCCTTTCGAGCCTCCAACTCCGCGGAAGCCTACAAGAAAGTCTGGACTGACCAGGGATCGCCGCTTCTCGTCTACACCTACGCCGTCCAGGAACAACTCCAGGAGCGCCTCGATCTTCCGGTCGAAGTGGGCATGCGCTACGGCAATCCGACGACGGCTTCCGGCATTCGCGCCCTGAAATCGCGGGGCGTCGACGAGATCTTTTTGATCCCCATGTACCCGCACTACGCGATGTCGAGCTACGAAACCGGCGTCGCCCACGTCAAAGATTGCCTCGACGATATCGCGCCCGATACCCGGCTCGTCGTCCAGCCTCCGTTTTACGACGACGATGGCTATCTGGACGCCGTCGCCGAGCTGGGCAAACCCCACCTCGAGGATGACTACGATCACGTAATTTTCAGCTATCACGGCGTTCCCGTCCGCCAGGTCAAAGCCACCGACCCCTCGGGCTGCTACTGCATGCAATCCGAGGATTGCTGCAAACAAAAACACCCGGCCCACGCCTTTTGCTACCGCCATCAATGCTATGCCAGCACCTGGGCCCTGGCCGATCGGCTCGATATCCCGGAGGATAAATACACCGTCACCTTCCAGTCCCGGCTCGGAAGCGACCCGTGGCTCGAGCCCTTTACGGACAAGACGCTGGAGCGGCTTCCGTCACAGAATAAAAAACGCATCGTCGTCTTCTCGCCGGCCTTCGTCGCCGACTGCCTGGAGACCATCGAAGAACTCGGCATGGAGGGCCGCGAGGAATTTTTGGAGGCCGGCGGCAAAGAATTTCGGCTCGTCCCCTGTCTCAACGACAGCCCGGCCTGGATCGACGTCCTCGAGCGCTTTGTCGATGACTACCAGGACGGCGCATTGACCTACGACCACCCGGCGCCGAATCCACACGTCGGATAACCGGACGCCGTGTACCCCATACCGTCACCATGGCTTCGCGAAGG
>CAYUPT010000273.1:0-5906 GCA_964446725.1 uncultured Bradymonadales bacterium
TGGGTCAACAATCAAATTATCCATATCAAACTCTGCCACGGTGCCCGTCGGTGGGGCAACCGTTTCACCAGCGCCGTCAACGGCGGTTTAATCAAAGGGATAGTTGGGCCGAAGGGACTCGATGCCCGGCAGTGATTTGCCCTCGACGAGTTGAAGACTGGCTCCGCCGCCGGTCGAGACGTGGTCGATGTCATCGGCGACGCCGGCGCCGACGACGGCCGCCGCCGAATCCCCACCGCCGACTACCGTGTATCCTTTGGAGTCGGCGAGGGCGCGGGCGATGGCAAATGTTCCCTGGGCAAATGCTTCGTTTTCAAAGACGCCGAGCGGCCCGTTCCAGAAGACCGTTGAAGCTCGGTCGATATAAGTTTTGAACTCGTTGACCGTCTCGGGACCGATATCGAGTCCCATCGTCCGGTCCGGGATATGGGCGTCGTGGGTCACCGTGGCCTCCGTATCTTCCACGTCGTCTCCCACGCGGTGATCGACGGGCAGGACAATGTCGATATTCTGCAGATCGGCGCGCTCGAGAATCGAGCCCGCCTCGTCGATATAGTCCTCTTCGACCAGCGATTCTCCCACATTTTTGCCCTGTGAGGCCAGAAATGTGTAGGCCATCGCTCCGCCGATGAGGATCGTATCGACGCGCTTGATCAAGGTTCGAAGCACACCCAGTTTATCGGACACCTTGGCGCCTCCGACGATGGCGACATAGGGGCTTTCGGGCTCGTCGAGGAGCCGACCCAGGCCCTCGATTTCACTGCGGATCAATCGACCGGCTCCGCGGTGATTTCGATCGAAGAATTTGTTGATGGTGTACACCGAGGCGTGTCGTCGGTGCGTCGCCCCGAAGGCATCATTGATGTAGTAATCGGCGATCTCCGATAGCTGTTTTGCGAATTCGTCATCGCCGGCCTTCTCACCGGGATGAAAGCGCAAATTCTCGAGCATCATGATCTGGCGATTGGGATTGAGCTCTTCGAGCAGTCGGTCCACGGCATCGCCCACCAGATCCTCGGGCAACACCACTTCCATGTCGTACAGAAGGGTCTCTTCGTCGATCAACTTGGCGAGACGGGCACCGACGGGTTCCATGCTCAGGCCGGGGACGCGCTCGCCGCCGGGCCGACCCAAGTGGCTGCACAACACCACGCGGGCTCCGGATTCAATGGCGTATTCGATGGTCGGTAGTGCGGCTCGAATTCGGGTGTCGTCGCCGACTTCGCCGTCGTTGATGGGAACATTGAAGTCGACGCGGATAAGGACCACGTCTTCTTGTTCCTCGAAGTCGAATTCGTCGATAAAGTGGATGCCCGTGGTGTCCATGGTGTCATGACCTGCGTCGCAAAGAAGTGAGCGCCCGATGAAAATCACCCCCGGAAGCTTCAAAGCACTCCGGGGGTGGCGGTGTCACGACTTTTCGGCCACCAGCTTCGTGGCGTCGATCATGCGATTCGAAAAGCCCCATTCGTTGTCGTACCACGACAGGATTTTGATAAATCCGTCATCCAGGCCCATCGTCGAGCCGGCGTCGACGATCGACGAGTGCGGATTGCCGATGTAGTCACTGGAGACCAGCGGCTCTTCGCTGTAGCCGAGGATTCCTTCCATCGGGCCATTGGCGGCCGTCTTGAAGGTCTCGTTGACCGTGTCGACGTCGACGTCTTCGCCGAGTCGCACCGTCAGGTCCACGCAGGAGACATTGGGCGTCGGGACGCGGATGGCCATGCCGTCGAGTTTGCCCTTGAGTTCCGGCAATACATTGGTGACCGCAACGGCGGCGCCGGTGGTCGTCGGAATCTGGTTGACCGCGGCTGCCCGGGCTCGCCGAAAGTCCTTGTCGTGCGGCGTATCGAGGACGTTCTGATTGTTGGTGTAGGAGTGGACGGTCGTCATCAATCCCTGCTTGATGCCGAATGTCTCGTGCAACACCTTGGCCACCGGTGCCAGACAGTTGGTGGTGCAACTGGCGATGTCGATGACCTCCAGGCTCGGATCGTATTCATCCTGGTTGACGCCCATGCAAAGCGAGAAGTCGACGCCTTTTCCGGGCGCCGAGATGATGACGTTGTCGGCGCCGGCTTCCAGGTGCTTGGCGGCGTCGTCGCGCTGGCGGAATACACCGGTGCTCTCCAGGGCGATGTCGACGCCCAGCTCGTCCCAGGGAAGCTCGGAGGGATCGGCGACGGAGTGGACGGCAATGTGTTTGTCATCGACGCGAAACCCGTCGTCGGTGACTTCTACGTCGCCGTCGTAGTTGCCGTGGACCGAATCTCGTTTGAAGAGATGACCCAGTTGCTTTTTGCCGGCCAGGTCATTGACCGCCACCAGATCGATGTCCGGATCATTGAGGGCGATCCGTGTGACACAGCGTCCGATACGTCCAAATCCGTTGATTGCAATGGTTGTGGCCATAGTGGTTTCTCCTGATCGAAATATGGGGGGATAAACGTCGCGATGAGTTAGGGAAGTCGACTACGAAATATCGACTCTCGGATGGGTCGTCAATGCGTGGGCGACTTTAAGCACGGATCGCACAAAAACAAATCACCCGTGGTCCGTTGACGACCTCTGGGGAGCTCCAGATCAAAAAAACCCCTTCGGCGCTCGACCGAAGGGGCAATAGACTGCAGGTGCTGCGTCAGTGAATCGACTTTTCCTTCGATACACCGTCGCCGCTTCCGGGGGCCTGTTTTCCCTCGCTCAACAGGACATCCGGTGGCAGCAGCGGTTGCTTGAGCCGCTCCATAAAGGCCTCCGGATCGTCGAGGCTCAGTGCGTTGCCCAGCACCTCGTCCATATGCTCGACCCAGACGACGTCGAGCTGGTTTCGGATCTCTTTGGGGATGTCCGTCCAGTCCTTTTTATTTTCCTTCGGCGCCAGCACCAGATTGATGCCGCTTCGGTGGGCGGCGATGACCTTTTCTTTGAGGCCGCCGATGGGTAGGACCCGACCTCGAAGGGTGATCTCGCCGGTCATTGCCACGTCGTGACGCACGGGGATGCGCGTCAGCGAACTGACGATGCTACAGGCCATGGTAATGCCCGCCGACGGGCCGTCTTTGGGCAACGCCCCTTCCGGAAAGTGGATGTGGAGGTCCACTTTCTCGTGAAATTCGGGGCTCAGTCCCAGATTCATGGCCCGGGCTCGCACATAGCTCATGGCTGCCTGAGCCGACTCCTCCATGACGTCGCCCAATTTACCGGTGATGATAAATTTGCCCTTGCCGGGCATCACCGTCACCTCACTGACCAGCATCACACCGCCGTATTGGGTCCAGGCCACGCCGTTGGTCATACCGATTTCGTCGCGGTCTTCGATGCGGCCGCGACTGAATTTGTGTTTGCCCAGATAGTGGGGCACCGATTTGGCGCTGACCTTAAAGGACTGGTCTTTACCCTCTTTGACGACGTCGCGGGCGATTTTGCGGCACACCGTGCCGATTTCGCGCTCCAGATTTCGGACCCCGGCCTCCCGGGTGTAGTGATTGATGACTCGGCTGATCGAGCTGTCCGTAAAGTGGACGTCGACCTCGTCGATGCCGTTGGACTCGATCTGTTTGGGCACCAGATACTGGCGGGCGATCTGGAGCTTTTCGTAGTCCGTATAGCCCGGGATCTGGATGACCTCCATGCGGTCCTGAAGCGGCGCCGGGATCTGCTGGAGGTTATTGGCCGTACACAGAAACATCACGTGCGACAGGTCGTAGTCCAGATCGAGGTAGTGGTCGTTGAACGTGGCGTTTTGCTCCGGATCGAGGACTTCCAGAAGGGCGCTTGCCGGGTCGCCGCGAAAGTCGGTCGACATCTTGTCGACTTCGTCGAGCAACATCACCGGGTTGTTGCTTCCGGCCTTGCGGATCTGCTGGATGATCTTGCCCGGAAGGGCTCCGATATAGGTGCGGCGGTGCCCGCGGATTTCGGCCTCATCGCGCACGCCACCGAGGCTGAGTCGGACGAATTTGCGATTGAGCGCCCGGGCCACCGACCGGCCCAGCGACGTCTTGCCGACGCCCGGAGGGCCGACCAGGCACAGAATCGGTCCCTTCGGCTTGTCGACCAGGGCCTTGACGGCCAGGTACTCCAAAATGCGTTCTTTCGGTTCTTCCAGTCCGTAGTGATCGGCTTCCAGGACCTCTTCGGCGCGGTCGACGTCGAGTCGGTCCTCCGTCACCTCGTACCAGGGCAGGGCCAAAACCCAGTCGATGTAATTTCGGACCACCGTCGCTTCGGCGCTCATGGGGCTCATCATCTTGAGCTTTTTGAGCTCCTTTTTGAGCCGCTTGGTCGCCTCGTCGGACATCTCCTTGTCGTCGATGCGCTCTGCCAGTTCTTCGAGCTCGTTTTTGAACTCGTTTTGGCCACTACCTCCGCCGCCCTCTTTTTTCATGGAGTTTTGCATATCCTTGAGGTAGTAGTCGTTTTGAGTCCGCTCCATCTGTTTTTTGACCCGGGAGCGGATCTTTTTTTCGACCTTCAGAAGCTCGATCTCCTCCTGCATCAACTCGTAGAGCCGATCCAGGCGCTCTTCGACGTCCAACGTCTCCAGAATGGTCTGTTTGTCGGCCAGTTTCAGCGCCAGCTGGGCGACGATGGTGTCGGCCAGAAGCGACGGGTCGTCCAGCCGCGCGATCTCGTCGATCATATCCGACGGGATGCGCTTGTTGAGCTTGACGTACTCCGCAAACGAGCTTCGAAGTGTCTGGAGCAGCGCCTCGAGTTCGTCGTCGACATCGACCGGTTCGTCGTCGAGGACCTCGTAGCGGACCTGGAAGTGCTGGTCGTTGTCGAGATAGGTGACCAATTCGACGCGCTGTTCGCCGACGACGCGCACCTTGACGGTGCCGTCGGGCAGCCGAAACAACTGATCGATGGTCGCCACCGTGGCGATGCGGTAGATGTCGTCCGGTTTCGGATCGTTGGTTTTGGCCTTTTTCTGGGCGGCCAACACGATCTTGCGATCCATTTTCATGGCCCGATCCAGGGCGGCAATGCTCTTTTCACGCCCCACAAATAGGGGAACCTTCATGGCCGGAAAGACGAGAATGTCTCGAAGCGGCAGCAGGGGAAGGGTCTGGGTGGCGTCGGAACCGGAAGAGGATTGATTCGATGTCATAAGGATTTCACCAGGGAGAGAGTGGAGCAAAACCACCGGTAATCGGTCAGTGACCGCCGGTGGTGGCACTCGGATATTCGCGTCGGAGCCAGATGTCCAGTACTTCGAATCGGCCTTAGCCGGCGGATTCGACCTTGGAGGCGTCGAGTTCGATCGACGCGCCCTCGGAGTGGTGGACCATGTCGTCGGTGATGCGGACTTCACTTACATCTTCCCGGTCCGGAAGATCGTACATCAGATCCATCATCAGGCGCTCCAGAATCGAGCGCAGACCACGGGCACCGGTTTTGTGTTCCAATGCGGCGCTGGCGATCGAACGCAGGGCGTCTTCTTCAAATTCGAGCTCGACGCCATCGACGCGAAATAATTTTTGATATTGTTTGACCAGCGCATTTTTGGGCTGGGTCAAAATTTTGACCAGCGCATCTTCATCCAACTCCTCGAGGGTGGTGATCACCGGGATGCGCCCTGCAAATTCCGGGATCAGACCGTAGCGCATCAGGTCCTCGGGCTGGAGCTCTTTTAAAAGCTCGGTCGTCGATTCGTCTTCGGCCTTGCCGACATCGCCGCCAAAGCCCATGCGCTTGTCGCCGATTCGGCGGGCGATAATCGATTCCAGTCCCGAAAAGGCGCCGCCGCAGATAAAGAGAATATCCGTGGTATCGACCTGCAAAAAATCCTGCTGGGGGTGTTTGCGCCCGCCCTTGGGGGGAACGGAGGCCACTGTGCCCTCGATGATCTTGAGCAGTGCCTGCTGGACGCCCTCCCCGGAGACATCGCGGGTGATCGA
>CAYUPT010000274.1:0-433 GCA_964446725.1 uncultured Bradymonadales bacterium
GCGAATGGTCTGGCGGTCATAGTGGATCGATAGTTCAGACTCGAAGATAGCATCGTCGGCGTATAGGGCACCGAAGACGTCGATACTGTCCTGTATGTACAGTTCACCGGGGACGGCATAGATATTGCCGCCGATCTGAGATTCGTCGCTGAGAGTCAGGCCATTATTGCCCCCGATATACAGACGGGTGGAGGCCGGGTAGTTCGGTGATCCCAGAGTCAGTCCGTTGCCGACTTCGATGTCGTCGTCCACGAAAATATCGAATTCGCCTCCAGGGCCGGGTAGCATTGAGAGTTCGCCTCCGACGTCGATGTCGCCGTCGACATACAGCGCGACGCGGCCGTTGGCGATGATCGTGAGGTTGCCGCCGGTTTCGATTTCCGAAAAGTAGTATTTTCCGCAGTCAAGTTCGAGGTGTTCGGGGGCGCCGTCG
>CAYUPT010000274.1:443-5880 GCA_964446725.1 uncultured Bradymonadales bacterium
GAGAAGGTCTTCATCAAGAGCGATGAGGTCGTTGTCGTTGTCCGGGGGGCGGGCAGCGGTGACAATATCGCTGACGGGAATGGTGTCGGCATTGTCGCACCGGTCACAGGGCGGGGCGACGGTCACAGGCTGTTCGACCAACGCATCGTAGGTGATATTGCCAGTGCGCTCGACGCCGGGGACAGAGTAGAGTGTGCCATCGATATCGAGCTCACCGTCGGCGTTGATATTGTCGGTGACATAGGTGTCGTCATCGACCTGGCAGCTACCGGTGGTCACCAGATCACTTCCGGCGTGCAACTGCTGGCGGATGTTGGCGGTATCGCTGATATAGGTTTCGGATTTATCACCGACGTGGAGGGCGCCCCAGATGTCGACTTCACTCTCGGTGACGAAATCGCCATTGACGCCGACACCGCCCCCTAAGCTGCCGGGCTGGTAGGGACCGGAAGTGCTGTCGTAACCGTCGGTCAGAAATTCGTCTTCCGTCGTCAGATCGTTGCAGGTACAAAGCGCCCATCGAAAAGTACTCTGGGCCAGGTTTCCGGTGCACTCGTCATCGGAGCCGGCGTCGACGTCGATAACAGGCCCTCCGTCGTCGCACATATCCGGGGCCGGTCCGAGATCGGCGGTCGGGACGCAGGTGCCGTCAGAGCACCCCTCATCGTCGTCGCATTCGTTGCCACACTCGCCGCAGTTTTTACTATCCAACGAATAGTCGACGCAGCGGTTGTCACACAATTCGAGATTTCCGAGACAATCCGTGGAGCATTCACCGCCGATGCAGGCCTCTTCACCTTCGCATTCGTTGCCGCACTCACCGCAGTTTTCGATGTCGGTGTTCGTCGAGACGCATTCGCCGTCGCAATCCTCTTGGTAGGCGAAGGGGCAGAGATCGTCCTCGTCGGAGTTATTACCGCCATCGGAGCCATTATTGCCGGAGTTGTCCTGGGAGCTGTCATTGTTGACGTCATTGCCGTCGCCGCTATCTGCATCGACGTCCGGTCCAGCATCAACATCACCGGAGGTTCCGCTATTTTCGTCGTACCCTTGATCGATGGTTGATTCATCTTCACACCCTACACAGCCGACTGTGGCCATTGCAGAGGCGGTCACAAATAGCAGGATAAGTACAGGATATCTGCGATCGATCATGACCGACTCCTGGCAAAACAGGGCGCTTCATCAGCAATATATGTGCCGTAAGATGGGACTGTCTGCAGGGTACGTTATGGGAACGAAGAATCAAAGAGTGAATCCTGCAGCTCGACCTAGTGTATCTTCATCGCCGGCCAAGATAGATGGATCACTCGGTGTCGATGTGGGAGGGCGAGTGTTCTCAACGACATTCGACCAGATGTAAGGCACAGAAATTGAAGGTGGTTCAACAGGCGCTTCGTGCTCATCGTCAACGGTGATTTGCCCTGTGAAAGAGGTGCCTTATAGAGGGGCCTTTACTCCGTATCGTTCTATTACCTCACCTTGTAGCGCCTCGGTCAGATACCAGGACCCGCATCGTCCAAAAATTGCTGTGCTTCCTCGACTTCGGGCCGGTCGACCTGGTCGGGGTCTGCCAATTCGAGTAGTGCTTCGAAGTAATCGGCTGCCACTTCGGGCTGGTCGGCCTCGCGGGCCGATATGGCGGCGCCGTAATAGAGGTGAAACCGGTTCGGGGTCAGCTCCAGGGCTTGCTCGTAGGCCTGGAGCGCGGTTTCAAACTGGCCATCTTCGTACAGGAGCATACCGAGATATTCGCGAGCTTCGATGACGCGACCGGGCATCGTGGGATGTTTGTCGAAGGAGTCCTGAAAGTCGGCGACGTCTTCCATCATGGCGATGGCGTCGTCGGTGTTTCCATCACTGTATTCGACCAGCGCTTCGGCGAAATCGCGGTAGGCCTGCGCGTGGGGAGCCCAGTGGGGATCATCTTGCTCGGCAAGAACGTCGTTGAGTTCGTCGACTCGCTCGAATTCTTGGCGTGTCCGATCGGCGTTGTCGCCAAAGGTGGCGCCGGTAGCTTGAACGGTGTGTTCGACGAGTTGGACGACGGGCCAGTCGCCCCAGGTGAATTCGTCGGCATGCAGGGGGGCGATATCGGAGGCCTGTTCCCAGTCTCGCTGTTCGAGGGCGATACGGGCCGGAATGGCGACGGCGGGATAGGCTGCTGTCAGGACCTGCGCGGGATCCTGGATGTCCTCGAACCACCGGGCGGTATCGCGGGCCTCGTCATCGAGTCCCTGCTGGAGGTAGGCGTATACCACGTAGTCAAGGGAGTGGTAAAAATCCATCGGCGTTCGCCCATCGACGCGCTGCTGTGCGCCGACTTCAGCGGCCCGGGTATCCCAGGTGATGACGTCGTCCCATTCGCCGAGTCGCACGAAGATATGAGCCGGCATATGGAGGGCGTGAGGTACGGCGGGGGCAATATCGGAGTAGTCGCGGGCGACCTCTTCGGCCTCAGCGGCCAGCGGCCGGACGTCGTGGGCGTGTAAGAAGTAGTGATGGCCCGCCGGATGGCGCGGTTCTTCATCGAGGACCTGTTCCATGAGTTCGCCGGCCCGGCGCTGTTCTTCGTAGTCTTCCGTCGCCGGCGGAGCCGTCGCCAGAATGCCGAGGGCGTAAAACGAGGTGGCCTCGATGTCGTCGCTGTCGCGCTCATGGGCCTCCTGCCAGCCATCTCGAAAGGCCTCGGCATGTTGCTGGTGGTCGTCGGGGTCGTAATTGTCGAAGAATCCGTCGATGGCATCGATAAAGGCCTGTTCGCGCTCGGTGGCCTCTAATTGCTGGGCCTGTTCGACGGCTTCGGTGCCGGCCTGCACGGCCTGCTCATCTGGTGGATACCACAGAGGTCGGTAGTGGGTCATGGCAACGCCCCAGTGACCCATGGCGCAGTCGGGATCGGCGTCGACAGCGGCCTCGAATGCGTCGAGTGCCCGCTCGTACCACATGTGGTGGAGCAGACCGAGTCCGACCTCGAAGTTGGCCTGGGCTTCATCGTTGCAGGACGACTGAAAGTCGACTTCGCCGATATCACCGACGTCCTGGGCGATGGCCACGTCTGAGACGTCCTGGGCCGACGGTTCGGCGACTTCCGGCTCATCGGCGATCTCCGCTCTCTCACAGCCGGTCGCCGCGATCGCGACGAGGAGTCCGGCAAGCAGCGGTACACCGGCTTGGACCGGGATTCGGGTGCAAAACTTCGACATGGTCGTGCTCCGTGCGACGGAAAAAGCAGGTTGCGATACGGAGAAGTTATTCACGGTGCGATGATTCAAAAATGTGGCAATGAACGGATGGGAGCAGTTCGAGATGTCGTCTGAATCGGGCTATCTTGGGCCGGGTATTAGGTGGTGGTTTTTGGGGGCGATGCATCTCCGAGGTAGATGCATCGGTCAGTTTTGATGGGGGGATCCGGGATTTTGCCCGGCATTTACGGCCAGGTGGATCGCACCGATATTTCCGGTGATTGAACAGGGGTTCTCAGCGAGCACAGTCGACGGTGGTATCTCTGCAGTGGTGGCTGTGATACGGAGGGCTCCAGTCTGTTCACCACTTCAAAAAACCAGATAATACATTGACCACACAGAGCTTTTCGAAACTCGATCTGGGCCCGGCGTGGCTCGAGAACCTGGAGCGCATCGACTACACCGAAATGACGGCCATCCAGGCGAAGTCGCTACCGGTGATGCTCGACGGCGGTGATGTCATCGGCCAGGCCAACACAGGCACCGGCAAGACGGCGGCCTTCGGGCTGGCCCTGTTGTCGAAGATCGAACCGGCGAGCCAGCTTCCGGGAGGCCTGGTGCTGTGCCCGACGCGCGAATTGGCCACCCAGGTCACCGAGGAGCTTCGACGGCTGGCCTGGGCTCTGCCAAATACCAATGTGGTGACGATCTGCGGGGGGCGTTCGCTGAGTCGCCAGAAGAAGGCGCTTGGCCACGGAGTCGACGTCGTCGTCGGCACACCGGGGCGAATTCTCGACCACATACGCCGGGAGACCCTGGATCTATCCAATATTTCGACACTCGTCTTCGATGAGGCCGATCGAATGCTGGAGATGGGCTTTATCGATGACGTTTCCACGATTGCCAGCAAGACCCCAAAGCGGCGCCAGACCCATCTTTTTTCCGCTACGATTCCCGAGGGATTACGGAGGCTGACCGACAACTTCCAGCGCGATGCGACGCACATCAAAGTGGTCGACGAGGGCGCAACGCCGGATATCGAGCAATCCCTCTACGATATCGGCAATATGGAGCGACTCGACGCTCTGGAGCGGCTTCTCGGCCATTACCGGCCGGAGTCAGCGGTTATCTTTTGCAATCAGAGAGATACCTGCGATGAGGTGGCCAGCAGACTTCGGAAGGCCGGTCACGATGCGGACTCGCTTCACGGCGGAATGGAGCAGCGAGACCGCGATCACACCATGATTCGATTCGGCAATGGCAGCCTACGCCTTCTGGCGGCCACCAATGTCGCGGCCCGGGGCATCGACATCGATGAACTCGACGCCGTCATCAACTACGAATTACCCCGAGAAACCAAGACCTTTGTCCACCGCATCGGCCGCACCGGTCGAGCCGGCGAACAGGGAATGGCATTGACGCTGGTAAGCGAGCGCGACGAGCATAAAATTCGCGAACTCGACGAGTATCTCGGTCATCTCGAAGCGGTGCCGGCCACCGAGTTGTCGCCATCCGATGACGAGCCTGCTCGGGCGGAGATGACGACATTGGCCATTCGCGGCGGGCGAAAAGATAAATTGCGTCCCGGGGATATCGTCGGTGCCTTTACCGGCGACTTCAATATCGACAACGACGCTATCGGACTAATCCAGGTCAAAGACCGTATCACCTTCGTCGCCGTCGATCGCCCTGTGGCAGACAAGGCCCTGCGGGCTATTGAAAACGGCCAGATCAAAAACCGCAGTTTCCGGGCGTTTATGCCGCAGTGAGATGCGCCGGAAACTCGGTCAAAACCCCACTCGAGGAGCGCGGACAGCCCTGTCCCTCGGTGCCGCCTGTCGCTGTCTCGATCCCACTGCCCCCTGTGGTGAGACGGAATAATGCTCGCCTGATCTGGAGAAGGCTCGGGGAGTTTTACCAGTCCCACTCGTAGTGTAGATCGGCAAATTCGATGACCGCTTCGGCGAGGTCGTCAGCAAATTGGAGACGGTCTTCTTTGTCGAAGCGCACATTGCGGTGAGCTTCGATCTGGATGCCGCTGACAGAACCACCATCGCGAGAGCCGTGAACCTCGGTGTTGTAGCCGCCGTTAAAGTAGATCGAGTACCACTCCGGAGCGTCGATGGTGGGACTCGGGACACTGGCGTGGCCGCGTTCTTCGAGCTGTCCACCCAGGCTATCAGGGCCTCTCAGGAGTTCCGAAAAGGCCATTTCGGATGGCTGTTGTTCGTATAGCGTTCGAATGCTGGAGG
>CAYUPT010000275.1:0-5876 GCA_964446725.1 uncultured Bradymonadales bacterium
CGTGGTCATCAAAGACGGCTCGGCCTACCTGAAGCCAGACCCGAAAGATTGAGAATAGGCTGACTCCCCGGCGGGCGAAAACCACCGGGGCCGCAGTTGTCACGACGTGCGGGGGTATGTTCTCAAACTTTGCTCCCCACCGGCGCGAGGCCGGTTGGGGCTTCAGGAATCGAGGCGATGAGACCCCACCGGTTTTATGCCGGTGGTGAATGAGTTTGGTAACATAGAGTCCATTGGCACCATGTCTCGGAGGCCATGTTCTGTCGATTCTGTATCTCCAGAGTGATCGACTAACTCGAACGCCCATCTAGCCATCATCTCGGTTGATTCAGTACTGCGTTTCGAATTCCGACCCATCATCGCCGTCGGAGGCCTCCTGGCGGCGCTGTCGAAACAGCCGATCTTCGAGGCGCTCAACCAGCGGAATGAGGGTCTCTTCGTTGTAGGCCGATACGGCGATGGCGTCGTAGTTGTCGGCCGCCGACTGGGCCTTGTCTTCGTCGATGCGATCCATCTTGTTGAAGACCAATAACTGCTCTTTGTCGCCGAGTCCGATATCGGTGAGGATCCGGTTTACGGCCTCCATCTTCTCTCGGTAATCGGGGTCGGATATATCAACGAGGTGGATCAGAATATCGGCGGCGTCCAATTCCTCGAGCGTCGCCTTAAAGGCCGCCACCAGATCGGCGGGAAGGTCGTGAATAAATCCGACCGTATCGTTAAAGACGATCTCCTTTTCCTCCGGAAAGCGCAGGCGGCGAGCGATGGGCTGGAGGGTGGCGAAAAGCTGGTTTTCGCTGCGGACTTCCGACTGGGTCAATACATTGAGGAGCGTCGACTTTCCGGCGTTGGTGTAGCCGACGATACTGACGGAGGGAACCTGGTTTTGAACCCGTCGTTTGCGGCGAATCTTGCGCTGGTCGCTGAGTTTTTCGATGTCTTTTTCGAGGGACCGGATCCGGTCGCGGGCCCGGCGTCGGTTGATCTCGAGTTTGGTCTCACCGGGACCGCGCCCGCCGATACCGCCGGCGAGGCGACTCATACCCGTA
The DNA here is from genome assembly GCA_964446725.1 of uncultured Bradymonadales bacterium. Taxonomy (GTDB): domain Bacteria; phylum Myxococcota_A; class Bradymonadia; order Bradymonadales; family Bradymonadaceae; genus SLJM01. The sequence continues at coordinate 1,050 of CAYUPT010000275.1, forward strand.
TTTTTCTGGTGAAGTCGAGGCAGATTGTACTTGAGCTGGGCCAATTCGACCTGAATTTTGCCGTCACGAGTCGTGGCCCGCTGTGCAAAGATATCCAAAATCAGCTGGGTGCGGTCGATGACGCGAAGGTCGGTCTCGTCGGTAACGCCCCGTAGTTGGCGCGGCGACAGGTCCTGGCCGAAGACGATCAACTCGCAATCCAGTTGGAGGGCCCGGAGGGTCAACTCCTCGATTTTGCCGGTGCCCATCGCCGTTTTCGGATCCATCCTAGAGCGCTGCTGAACCATGGTATCGACGATCTCGACGCCCGCCGTTTCGCAGAGCTCGAGCATCTCTTCGATCTCGGTCTCCTGGTCGCGGCCGTCGGGCGTGGAGACATAGGCCAGCATGGCCGGCTCTTTGCCGGTCTTGACGAGCTCGTCGGTCTTTCGCTGAAACTCCTTTTCGAGCTCATTGATGAAATAGGTGTAGCTGATGTCGATTTCTTCGGGACTCGGAGCCTTTTCGACACGCCACATTTTATTGTCTGGATTCTCCGGGATCAGATGGGCGTAGGCGACCTGCCCGGGCAATCCCTCTTCGGTAATACCGATGGAGACGACCAGATCGAGCTGTAGCTTCGACAGGTCTGTGAGGTCGTCGCGCGTCAACTCGACGTCGCGACCGTCGCCCTTGAGGTAGGTTCGAATCAGGCGGATGCCTCGAAAGCGACTCTGACCGCCGCGCTGGCGCCCGATATCGGGCAGGTAGACCCGTCGATCGTCGCCGACCATCACATGTTCGATCTTGCCCTTGCGATCGGCGAGGACGGCGACGACTCGATTGAGTTGTTCGGAGACGTCGGTCATCGCCCGGGCGTACTCCGGGGTGACGGCATCGAAACCGTCGAGTTCGCGCTTATACAGCTTGCGCAATTTGCGAAGCTCGTTGGTTTTCAATCCGTTCAGGTCACCATGGACATCACGTGCGATCGGGGTACCTCCGTTGGTATTGAAATCACTATCGTTGCCCGCGCTTTAAGGGCGGGTGTGGACTGGAAAGAACCGACGTATTCACCGGAGCATTCCCGCCTCGACAACTGCGTTGGCGTCGAATGTCGACGCATCGGTGGTAGCCGCCGGCGGGATGTTACTCATTCACAGCCGTGCTCTTCCATCTGGGATTCGACGGTGGCTCGGTCGCCGGGATTGGCGGCGATGTATTGTTCGAAATGACGGCAGGCATTGCGCGAGTCGTCGAGGCGATCGTAGGCCAGTCCCATAATCCGGTGGCATTCGGTGTGACCGGCGTCGAGAGCCCGTCCACAGATATCGAGGGCCTCCTGGGGCTCTCCGCCCATGACTTTGCGGGCCGCCTGGGTGTATTGTTCGCGCGCCTCCTCCGGTGTCAACCCGGGATCATCGTCGGGTTCCGCCGGCTCCGACGGCTCGGGCTGTGATGGCGGTGCGGGCTGGGACGGCTGCTGATCGCTGGTATCGGCGGCCACCGGCTGGGACTCCGCTTCCGCGGCTTCCGCTTCTGCGCGGGCTGCCTCCTCGGCGGCCCGGCGTTCCCGCTCATCGATGTCGTCGAGCAGCGCCCCGGCCGGTCGATACTCCGGATCGGCGATCAGCACTTCGTTGGCAATATCGCGGGCCTCTTCGAAGTCGCCGTCATCGGCGGCGTTTTGACCGACGGCGACGGTCGCCTCCAGCACTTCATCGATGACCGACTCGTCCTGGAGCAGGTCGTAGAATACCGAACGCGGTGGGATGGCCATGATCTCTTCGAGCGCCGCCAGTGGCTCATCGTCGCCGAAGGCGTCGATGGCCCGTTCGTAGTGCTGCTCGAAGTTGCGTTCCGTCGCCACTGTATCGAGCAACGACTCGATCTCCTCATTTTGCGACGCGCTGGGATCGGCGTGGCGCTGAATCGCCTCCAGACTTCGGACCGGGCCGTCGAGATTGCCGGACTCGATTTCGGCTCGTGCCGCGGCGATATCCTCGTCGAGTTCATCGTCGCCGCGCTCTTCGAGTTCATCGACGTCGACGACGGCATCATTGACGGTCTCGACGTCGTCTGCGTCATCGCCGCCGGCGTCATCAAACGGGGCCAGGACCATAAAGCCCGCCACAAAGAGGACCGCCGTCAAGGCGGCGACGATCAGGCCAATACGGGTCGTATCGAGCCCCCCGTCGGACTCCGCGGGGGCGCCGGACGACGATACCGGCGCCGGCGCAGCGTCGGGGTCAAATACGTAATTTTCACCGGGCTCGACGAAGCGAAACTTGACGTGGCCCAGCTCGATGACATCGCCGCGCTTTAAAATCGTCGCCCGATAGCTATCGCCGCTGACTTTGACCCCGTTTTTACTGTTGAGGTCGACGATTTTGTAGGTGACATTGTCCTCGCGGACAATTTTGGCGTGACGCGACGAAATCGATCGGTGATCGATGATAATGTCGCAGTCTTCGCCGCGGCCGACGACCATTTCTTTGGCGCTGAGCGGGAATTTCTCGCCGGCGAAATTACTGGAGATGACCACCAATTTGGCGGGCATCGCCTGCATGATCTGGGTTTCGCCGCGCTGCTCGGAGCTAAAATCAGAGCTCCCGGACTCCGTGACGCCCTCGGGCTTTTCGGGAGTTTCGGGCGGCGCCGGTTTGTCCTGCCCCTTGCTCTTCTTTGCTTGTTTTTCCGGTTTGAGGGTCAATCTGTAGTCGCCGATGGCGACCACATCTCCCTCCTTGAATTCCGTGCGATCGGCGATGCGCTCGCCGTTTTTGTCGATGCCATAGCGGGCCTCGACATCCTCGACGAAGATCCGATCGTCTTCGCGGACAATTCGACCGTGTCGACGCGAGACATTGCGATCCGTCAACCGGATCGTATTGGACTCGTTTCGTCCGATCGTAATCTCGTCTCGGATGAGGGATACGGCGGTCTTTCCGCCCTCATCGTCCTCGATCAGGAGCTTGTACATGCAGGTTTCCTTGCGGCAACTATTCGTTCGCCATCTTCGGGCAAACTAATGACCGTACGCCACCGGACAGCACCGACGCCAAACTCGATGTCGTCGCGAATGCGGCGCAATGCCAACCCGACGTCCATTGGTCTGTCGACGGCACCCGGGCACTTCGCCGCGTCTCAACGCGATCTTGCGCGTGCAACACCCCGGCTTCGACGACGGTCTTCGGCGACCGACGCGATTCCGTCTGGACATACCGATTGTCATAGTTATCACAGCCCCCTGATTTCTTCAATTTGGCGTCAGCCCAAAGCACAGACCGGTCGTGGCTTATGGATCGACGTCGGCATAGGTCGATTCCCGGCGTCCCTCTCGCCATCCCTCGACGAAATCGTAGATCACGGGAATGATCACCAGCGAGATCGCCCCGGAGACAAAGAGCCCGCCGATGACGGCCCGGGCAAGGGGGGCCTGGGTGTCGCCGCCCTCGCCGATGCCCAGCGCCACCGGCGTCAATGCCAGCATGGTGGTCACGGTGGTCATCAAAATCGGTCGCAACCGACGCCGGGCACTGATGGCGACGGCCTCGCGCACCACCATCCCGCGCTCTCGCCGCATTAAATTGACGTAATCGACGAGCACAATCGCATTATTGACCACGATCCCGGTCAGCATAATACAGCCCATAAAGGACTGGATGTTGAACGTCGTATTCGTCAACAGCAGCATCAAAATGACGCCGATGGCGGCCACGGGGATCGAACACATGATATAGACGGGCTGAATGAAGCTCTCGAATTGGCTGGCCATGACCATGTAGACGAGCAGCGTCGCCAGCAGCAATCCGATGAGCAACCCACCGAAGGTCTCTTCCTGTTCTTCGGTTTCGCCGCGCACCAGAACGGTAAATTCGTCGGGGACGTCCATGTCGCCGATCTTGTCGCGCAACTCCCCGGCGATATCGCCGAGGGCTCGCTCTCCGGTCAGATTGGCCCGGATATCGATGATCCGACTCTGATTTTCGCGCTCGATCGTCAGCGGTCCCTCGGTCTCCTCGATGCTGGCCACATCGCCGAGTCGCACGGTGCCGACTTCCGGAATCACGACGGGCATCTCCAGAAGCGACTCCAGTCCCTGGCGTTCCTGTTCGGGAAGCCGGACGACGACGTCGAATTCATCGCCGTCAGCGCGCATCACCGTCGCCCGGGTGCGCTGGATGTACGTCTGGATCTGGCGGGCGACGACCGACGGTTCGATGCCCATGGAGCCCAGTTTTTCGCGGTCCGGAGTGACCTGCAGCTCCGTGCCCCCCATATCGCGGCTGATATTGGTGGCCATGACGCCGTCGACGGACTCCATGACTTCGCTGACCTCGCTGGCGAGCTCGTAAGAACCGTCGAGGTCGTGGCCTCGGACCTGCACTTCCAGGCGCTCTCCGCCGCCCTGTAAGACCCGTAAAATCCAGAGCCCACCGCCGGCGCGGGTGCGAACATCACCGCCGGCGACCAGGTGTTCGATCTTCGGCGACAGCTCGGCGGCGACCTCTTCGCTGGAGCGGTCGCGCTCGTTGGGCGGCACCAGCTGAATGGTGATCCGGCCTGTTTCACCACCGGAGGTCGACCAGGAGCCGGGATTGCCGGCGATGGTCTGCATCTTGGTCATCTCCGGGATCTCGTTGACGATCACGGCCTCCAGGCGCTGGAGCTCGCGCTCCGTGCGCTCGACCTTTGTACCCTCGGGCATATCGAGGTTGACGCGCACTTCACTCTGATCGTCTTCTGGAAGTAGCTCGGTGCCGAGCTGAGGAGCCAGCATCACGGCTCCCACAAAGGCCACCGCCGCGATTCCCAGGGTCGTAAAGGTGTGATCGAGACACCAGT
>CAYUPT010000276.1:0-5851 GCA_964446725.1 uncultured Bradymonadales bacterium
AGCAACAACAGCAACCGCAACAACAACAGCCTCAACAACAGCAACCGGGCGCTCCCGGCCAGGCTCCCCAGGCCCAGGAGATGCAGGACGTCGATGACGAAACGCTCGATGACTTCGTCGACGCCTTTGTCGCCATCTCCGAGATGGAAGGCGATCCCGAACAGCGCCTCCAGGAGGCGGAATCTGTCGAAGAGGCACAGCAGATCCAGCAAGAAATTCTGGCCGAACTCCAGCAGGAAGTCGAACAGACGGGTATGAATTTTCAGGAGTTCATGCAGCTCAGTGAGCAGATTCAGCACGACCGCAACCTCCAGGAGGATGTCGAAGAAGAACTCCAGGACCGCGGCCGCGAAGACCTCCTGGAACAACCGGCCGGGATGTAATCATCGCTGGCACCGCCGCCTGTGGCATTGTGCAACATGTCGTACTATGAGACGACATATCTCGGCATATCCGCGGAGTAATGCGCCTGTGAGTTATCCTGTCTCATCGGAGAATCAGATGAAGTGGTCGGCACGAAGTCGCAATGTTGTGTGGAGCGCCTTATGGATTGCCGCATCCAGCTCCCTTGTCGCATTCGGCTGTCAGAATTCACCGCAGCCATCCGGCGAAGAACAGTGGGAAGATATTGAGCAGCAACAGGCCATCGAGTCATCCGATGAAATAGATCGATCCGGCGATGACATTGATCAACGTCCCGGCGATGCCTCCCATCACTCCGGTGCCGATGCCGACCCGTCCGCCACACCGGGCAGCGACCTGCCGGCCTCCGAGCGCGGCGCAACTGCACAGCAGGAGGCTCCAGCGGAGCCGTCGACTCATGACAGAGAACTCCAGCAACATCGAGATGATGTCGATGCCGATGAGGCCATCGATATCCCGGAGTCCGACGACGCGTCCCGTGCTGAACCGGAGGATGTATCCCAACAACAGGCTCGCAACTTCGCCGCCGCCTACACCGATGTCCGCGATCTTCAGGCCCACTACGAGCCCCGGATCGAAGCGACCTCCGATCCCGAGGAAGTCGCCGACCTCGCCGGGCAGCTCGAAACTGAAACCATGGAGGCAGTACGCGCTCATGATTTGACGATTCCCCAGTTTAACGCAATATCCGACCAGCTCGAGCACGACGATCAGCTTCGAGACCGGATTCAGTCTGAAATCGATTCACTCGCTAACTAGGATGACTCTCTTTTCACAGAGCGATCATCGCAGCGATATCGTATCAATGATATCGTCGACCTACTGATTCACAGAGGGATTTCTCATGTTGAACAAAACGATTGTACGTCTTCTCGTCATTGCCCTTGCCGCCGGACTGACCGTGACGGGCCTGACCGCCTGTGACACACCGGAAGAAGGTGAAGACCCGGTGGCCGAACAGGAAGTGGAAGCACCGGAAGCCCCCGATGAAGATCCGGGCGCCGAAGGCCCCGACCTCGAGGGAGCGGACGGTGATGGCGAAATCGCCATCGATGGTCCCGACGACGGCCAGCCTCCCATGGCGATGCAGGGCCAGGACCAGGGTGGCGAGGTCTCGGACGAACAGCTCGATAACTTCGGCGAGGCCATCGAGGCCGTCCAGGAACTCGAAGAAGAGGGCGACGACCCGGAAGCCCGTATGCAGGAAGCCGATAGCCAGGAGGAAATGCAGCAGATCCAGCAGGAACTCATCGGTGAGATTCAGGGTGCCGTCGAAGATGCCGGCATGGAATTCGGCGAGTTCATGATGCTGTCTCAGCGCATCCAACAGGACCCGGAACTCCAGCAGCGGCTCTCGGAGCGCGTTGATATGGAGGAATTGATGGGGCCGGCTCCCCAGCAGCAGCCGCAGCCCGGTGCTCAGCAACCCGGCGGCCAGCAGCCCGGCGGAGCGATGCCCGAAGGTGGCGATGACGCGCCGACCCTCGAATAAGCGCTGATTCCAACAGCTAGAAACCCAAAACCCCGCCGGTCTCTCGGCGGGGTTTTTGGTGTCTGGCTCCATGGAATCGCAATCAGCTGATGTTGCCGGCTCCGGCAAAGATGTCATCGGCGACCCACCGCATCACATCGACGGGTGTAATAATACCGACGAGATTCCCGTCGGCATCGACCACCGGCAGAGCCCCCAATTTGGTCCCTACCAGCTGATTGACCGCCTGCTCCAGCGGTGCATCGCGGTCGATGGTCACCACATCGCGGTCGATGAGAAATCGCGACTTCATCACCGCCGCCACCGGGGCCTGCAGCGCCTCTTCGACGGCCGATTCTTCGAATCCGTCGATCATCGTTGGCAGTCCGTGAATCGAGGCCAGGTCGCGATTGCTGACAATCCCCACAATGCCCCGGTCATCGACGACCGGAATGTGGCGAATCGACGCCTCCCGCATCAGCGCCATCACGCGCTCGACGGTGACATCGGGCTCGACCGAAATTGGATTTCCGGTCATAACATGTCGGACCTGCATCGATTGGAGCTCGGCGTCCTGTTGTACCATCGTGGATTCTCCGGCTTGGTTCGGTGTCATCGGACATGGCGGTCCGCAGCGTCGATCACTCGATTGAAATGCCTTCTTCGCGGTAGTCGCGCAGGCGATACTGAACTTTGCGTACACTGATATCGAGGATCTCCGCGGTCTCTGAAGTGCTACCGCCGGTCGCCTCGTAGGTCTGGAGTATGGCAAAGCGCTCCAATTCTTCCAATGTCGCTCCCGGAATATGCAATCCGTCTACAACGGCCCCATCGGAGGCCGCGAGCCCATCGGGCAGGTGTCTCGCCTCGATGCGATCTCCGCTGGCGAGTACAACGGCTCGCTCGATAATATTTTCGAGCTCTCGCACATTGCCCGGCCAGTCGTATTGCTCGAGCACCTCCACGGCCTCCGCCGAGATGTCGCGGATGGCCTTGTCGTTTTCTTCGGCATATTTGGCGATAAAATGACGGGCTAACACCGGAATATCTCCGATCCGAGCCCGCAGCGGAGGAGCCTCGATATGGATGACATTGAGTCGAAAATACAGGTCTTCGCGAAAGCTGCCCTCCTGGACTTCTCGTTCCAATTCGCGATTCGTCGCCGCCACCACTCGAACGTCGACACTGAGAGTCTCGTTGCCCCCGACGCGCTCGAACTCGCGCTGCTGTAAAAAACGCAGCAGCTTGACCTGTACCGACTGCGGAATTTCACCGATCTCGTCGAGAAATAGCGTTCCGCCGTTGGCCTCTTCGAAGCGGCCTGTTCGACGACTGGTGGCCCCTGTAAAGGCCCCCTTTTCGTGTCCGAATAACTCGCTTTCGAGAAGGCTTTCGGCAAGTGCAGCGCAGTGAAGCCGAACGAAGGGGCCCTCACTTCGCGAACTCTGCTCGTGGACCCGCCGGGCAATCAACTCCTTACCGGTTCCCGACTCCCCGGTCACGAGCACTGTGGCCCGGGAGTCGGCGACCTGGTCGATCATCGAGATCATGCGCTCGACGGGTGGGCTGGAGCCGACAATGCGGGTCTCGGTGTCGTCGTCCCGGGCGCTGCGCAGAGCATCGAGTTCTCGCCGCATCTTCTGGCGCGAAACGGCCCGCTCCAGCGTCAGAGTCACGGCGTCAAAATTCAGGGGCTTCGTCAGGTAGTCATCGGCTCCGGCCTTCATCGCCTCCACCGCATTTTCCACGCTGCCAAAGGCGGTCATGACCAGACAGGCAATATCGCCGCTCTCTTCGCGAGCCTTTTTGAGCAACGTCAGCCCGTCCATCACCGGCATCCGCCAGTCGGTCAACAACACATCGGGCTCCCAGTCGCGGACCACCCCCAGGGCCTTGAACCCATCGGAAGCCTGGCGTACTTCGTAGCCATCGCCCTCCAGTAACTCCACGAGGGCCTGTCGGGCCCGGGGCTCGTCATCGACGACGAGAATGCGCGCCGACAGCGCCGCCCCCTGGGAGTCGCGGTCTGACTGCTCAACGGCTTGTTCGACCTGCTGTGTCATATTCGATCCTCAACGCTATTGAACCGGCCGTGGTAAATAGACCGTAAATGTAGTGCCCCGACCGGGTCGACTCATGACGTCAATCGAGCCGTCGTGGGCTTCGACGATTTTGCGGGCAATCGACAGTCCAATGCCCGTCCCCGAGGGTTTTGTCGTGTGAAATAGGTCGAAAATCTTGTGGACATCGCCCGACGACATCCCCTGACCGTCGTCGCTGAACTCAATGACGACCCCGCCGGTCTTGCCCTCGATCTGAACTTCAATTCGCCCTCCCTCGGGCATCGCCTCCACGGCGTTGGTCAACAAATTAACAAAGACCTGATGGAGCCGGTTTGAGTCGCACTGCAGCTGGGTATCGCCTTCGGTGGCGACCTCCATCTGGACTTCCCCGGCGTCGAGTGTCAACTGGTGGGACTGGCGTATACTCTCGAAGATTTCGGCCAGATCGACACAACTTCGGTCAATCGTCACCGGCTTGGCAAAATCGAGGATCTCGGAATTCATCTCCTTGATACGGCGCAACTCGGTCTGAACTGCCTCCAGGACCGGCTCGTAGACATCGCCGTCGACACCGCTGCCTCGAAGTTTGCGCTCCAGCAACGTCATCTGCAATCCGATCGAATTGAGCGGATTGCGCACCTCGTGTGCCAGCCCGGTGGCCAGCGCCGCCGGCATCTCCAGCTTTTGCTGCATCATCTCGTCCCAGTACGACTGGACCATGATCGTCAATTCAATATCCAGAATTTTGTCCACACTGGCGACGGCCACCGACGCCGGGGTCTCGTCTCCATCGTCCAGAATATCGGCGACGGCCTCCGACTCGCGTTCCAGCAATATCTCGACGAATTGGCTGCGAATCAGATTCATGGCCCCGAACATAAACTGGGGCAATAATCCGACGTCGACGTGGACCTCGCCGATGCGCTTTCGCTTCGTATAAAAGGCCTGGTCGTAGACCCCGCCAAACACCCCGTCGAGCCAGTCCTGAAGTGAACCTCGAAGTCGCTGGACCTGTTCGGTTCCGTCAAATACACCGCGGGCCCGGGGATGTTCCATCAGTCGTTCGTAGAAGCGCTCCACGACGCGCCCGAAATGAGGGGAGACGACGGGCCGGAGCATTTCGAGTCGCCGGGCATCGGCATCGGTAAACCCGACGTAGGATTTGATTTGATCGAATAAATTCATACGCGCTCCTGAACTCGGTCCCTGGCAAGCGACTTGTACGCCCGGTGGACCGCCATCGTCTCCGTACCATCAACAGCAAGACCAATGCCAAGCAGCGGTGTATCGACGGGGTCGATACCCCTGAGCCATCGCTCTTTCGGGGGCCGACGGCGCCTGCTAAAGGCGTATAAAGCCCGCTTCCAGCGGGAAACTCCATCATTCGATTAGTCAGCGATGTGTTCCCGTTTTTCTGCGGTGCATTGTCGACCGCTAGGGACCCGGCCCGGAGGCTTTGGTGCATAGTTTGCGCCGGGCTATCGGTGCGCGCAAACTTTGCGCCACCGCATCTTCAACATCGCCATCTTCTGTGATGTTCCATACACCGCCGACGACCTGCGACAAAATGCCGAAATATTTGCGTTCCCACGTCGATCCAGAGAGTTAGCCCCCTCTCGATGCCGTTTTCGGCCCGATTGTAGCGCCGTGGCACAACGCTTGCTTCTATCATGTGACGACATATTCACTGTTGTCTGTCGGGAGTACACCGTTCGTATTCCCCGCTTCAGCCCCCGGAGTTATTATGGCCGCCCCCGTCCCCTATCAGCCCGAATCTCAACCTTGTGTTTCGGCCAATAGCGATGCATCGTCATCGATTCATCCCCTCGCCAAATTGCGCAGTGAGAGTCGCAATGGCGCCATCCTCAGCAATGATTCACTGACGACCTACATG
>CAYUPT010000277.1:0-5829 GCA_964446725.1 uncultured Bradymonadales bacterium
CCGAAAAATAGGGCGGATGTCAGCCCCTCGGTGCGACCAAAGGCCGTGCGACCAGAGGCCCAGAGGGGGACTGCCCCCGACCACGAGCCAGCAAACCCAGACGATGACAGTCGGACTCCGTCGCTTTGCTCGTCGTCCGACCAGGGGATGTCATCGGCTCCACCCCCTTCATTTGCCGCTTGAACTATCATCCTCTGAACGATGGGCCGCGCTGTACCGGACAAATCCACGCGAGGACAGCCAGACTCCAGCTATTTAGGATAGACCGGGGCCTTACGTTCGGCGATGGGAGAGATGACGACCCCACCGTTCTTGTAGCGGTGGTGGAGGAGCCTGGTGAGCTACGACGGAGTTGCTTCCCAACGTTGTGATCCGGCGGCGCAGCCACCGGGCGCGGTGTGGCGGGGCAGGTCCGCCACCGAGGATGTAATACGTAGTACCGATTGTAGCTCACAAGGCTTATTCCCCGATAGCACAAGGCATATCGGGGCCCTGGGGAGCGGCAGTTATTCGCTTTCGCGTGGAGAAGACGATTCCCCGACAGCACAGGATATTCCCGGGCTCTGCGGAGATGCAGGTTGTTGGTCGGAGCGATGGTGGAGATGGAGGCATCCCGCGCAATGCCGTGTTGTCGGTATCGAGCAGCGAGGTGCTCGGAAGCCGGGGCATCCTGCGAAACGCCGTGTTGTCGGTAACGGGTACATCGAAGGGGCCACTCTACTTCGATTCACGCTGCTGCTACGCCGTCAGGGGCAGCTAAACAGCCTGCAATACTCATAACAGGTGCCGGGGGCGAGTCGCTGAGTAGTCGATGGATAAAGAACTGCTGTATGCCAATCGGACTCTGTGTTCGAGAGCCCCGGCGTAGTTTCGAAGGGCAGCAGTAGGAGCATGAACGTCCTCGCTTCACTCAGGATTGGTCACGATGTCTTATAGTTTGTTGGGGTTTAATTGCTCTTAATAGGTTTAAACGTTTTAATGCGGTTAAATATGTAAAGATGTTGTTTTTATTCCTCTAATATAAGGTCTTGACTTTTAATTTTACGTCTGAATAGTGTTGGTGTGTGTGAAGGGATCGACGATAGGGCGTTGAGTCGACAGTTCACGCGTTGGGTTCGGTAAGTTCCTGTGTGGAAGGAATTTTCGAAGGACGGCGTTGAATCCGTCGTATCGACAAGGCGGTGTTTTTTGCCCCGAATATGACTGCGTCTTGAGCGCTTGTTGGCGGTGTCGATGGTGCGTCGAGAACAGGTTGGAGCGGTGTTGTGGCTCGCTCAACGATGCCTCCGGCATCGCGTCGCCGCAGCGGTTTGTCCAGCAGACACTCGACGTTGAAGACGACGACCGTCAACCTCAGTTCAAGGCGTTCTAACAACGACGTATCGTATGCGATTCATCAGCGACGAGATACGGTTATCGTACATCGCGAGGGTGATTCGAACCGCTCGCGGGGTTCGGTCTCAGCCTCTTGCCGCTGATGTTGACTCACCCCGAGGGTACGTTCACGCGAATCATCAGGGCGCGTAACGGTGTGTCGTACACAAGGTGGGTCGTGTCGTAGGGATCTGGAGGTAGAAGTGTCAGTACGCAGTGCGAGGGAGTCTGTGAGTGAAGTTAAGGATGAAAATAAGGATAACGAAAGAGCGCGAAATGTTGAGATGCTGCGCCGGGCCGCGCAGGAACAACCGGGAACGCTAGACGTGGTATTGGACCTGGTGGACGTACTGGAGGAGCACGGCGATCGACAAGAGGCCAAGACATGGCTTCGGGACGGAATCTGGGAGAATCTCGATGCCGGGGAGTATCCGGTGGCGCTGGAGATGATGCAGCGGCTTCTGGAGGTCGATCCCGACGATATTGAAACCTATATCGAGATCGCGAAAACCCATCTTCGGATGGGGAGTCGAAGCAGGGCCATCGAGGAATTCGAGACGGCGTTTGAGGTGGCGATCGACCAGGGCGAACGGGCGACCTGCGAAGAGATTGTTCGGATGATGGAGCGCGTTGATCCGGAGGCGGTGAGCGTCAAGCGAAAGCGGGCGGAGCTTCTGGTGGAAGACGGCGAGGTCGAAGAGGCTGTCGATCGGCTCCGGGAGGTGGCCGAAGAGCTGGAGGATGAGGGGCAGCGACAGGATTTTCTGGCTGTTGGTAAAGAGATTCTCGAATTGGAGCCCGAACGAGACGCGATTCGAATCAAAGTCGGGGAGGCTCTGATTGCCGAGGCCCAGGCGTTTATCAACTACGGGCTGCACGACAAGGCCGTCCAGGCGTTGTGTCAGGCCATCAAGTATACGCCAGAGCAGATCGAGACCTACGAGACACTGGGCCAGGTTCTGGTGCGCGCCGGGCGCCGGGAGGATGCCATTGATATGGCCATCATGGGTGCTCAATGTGCCGACGAGGCGGCGCAGAGCCGAAGACTTCTGGAGCTTGCGCGCCAGTTGAGCGGCCAGGAAGTGCAGATTGAGACGATGGCCCGTGAACTGGGGATCGAATTGGGGGCGGAGGCAGAGCCCGGTGAGGTGTCATCATTTGATGGCGACGAGCTGGAGACGCTGGGCAGCGAGGAGACATCGCCGATTTATTCGTCGGAGCAGCGCCATCAACGCGAACAGGGTTCGTCGGGGCCGACGATCGGTCCGGGGCCACGGCTTACAAATATCGTGGAGCTGCTGGAGTTGATCGACGGAATTTCGTCATCGAAGCGGGTGGTGTTGTGCGGCGTGGAGGATGTATCGGAGGCCGGGCAACTGGTGGTGCATCGCGGTCGGCTCAGCTGTTGGGAGGGCGTCTCCGAAGGTGAATGCAGCGACGGGTTACAAGAGGCGACAGCCTTGCAGGCCGGTGAGTCGAAGCCATCGAGCGGTCCACAGGAGCAGGGCGCGACATCATCGAATACCGACGGGGAGCCGGTCCAGGAGGGGATTCAGACGCCGGATCAGCGAAAGCGAATGCGTGAAATGTCCGCGGGAGCACTGATCGCTCTGGGAGGGCGGGCCCGTCATTCGGCACTCCGGACCATTGTCTACGATGTGGATCCACGTTCGAAGCCAACCCCTTTGTTTTCGGCTCGTTCGCTACTGATCGAAATCGGCCAACAGTTGACCCGGGAGGTTCCGTCTGGACTGGCGGAATTGAGGCGCGAAAAGAATCTTCCAGGCGACGAGCAGTGGATGTGCAGCCAGATTGAGGGCGGAGAGCAATATGTTCCGGTCTGGTTTCAGAGTGCCAGAAAGAAACCGGGATTCCGAGAGATGAAGGCGGTCATGAAGGTCGCCGGGACCGTCGGTGCACAGTCCGCCAGCAGGGGGGACGGAGAGCGATGGGGACTGGCGTATTTGCTCGACGGGTACGCCTGGGGCGCTGTGGTCGAAGATGCCACGTCATTGCTGCTTCGGGTCCGGCAAAACGAGATCGGACCGATGATGCAATTGATACAGGACTGGTCGGAGGGCAGTGAACGATGACCAAACCGGTACTTCGACGTCGAAATTACGCCCTCCGGTCCGGGGAGCGGGCCACAATCCATTTCGCCGATGGTGCCTGTGTGACGGTCGCCGTGTGCACAATAGCTGGCTCCAGTCGCCGAGGCACAACGCAAAATTTACCTGAATTCGAGCACTGGCTCGAATGATCCCCGTTGTTCTTAACCGGGATCGACGGGTTCTACCGCGAGGTGGGCCCGGATGTCGTTACTCGCTTTGTTTATGTTGTACGAGAGGAGAAACCATGGCTCTTGAAGCCTCAATTCAGTCCGCCGTCAATTCCATTCCCGAATGTGTTGCCGGGGGCTACGTCGATATGTCGACCGGCATGCTGCTCGGAGTGAAGACCGTCGATTCTCATCCCCAGGAAGTGCTGGACTACGTCTCGGCGGCCACCGCCGATCTATTCCAGGGCGAAAACGTGGTGGCCATCGAAAAGATGTTCAAGAAGCACCGCGGGTTGGAAGACGATGGCCATCACTACTTCCAGGAAATTATTGTGTTCAGCGATAATCTCCTCCATATCTTTCAACGGTGCAAACAGAATACGGATCACGCCGCCGTCTGGGTCTGCAATGAGTCGGTCAATGTCGGCATGGCACTGGCGAAGGCGCGGATGCAATTGAGTTCCGTCGAAGAAGCACTGTAATCGACGACGGACTGCGCAACGGATCGCCCGGGGGGCATCCCCGGGTGGCATTCCGGTTCCGAATAATCCGCTGACAACGCAGGGGATTGGGAGCGACTCGATCGATATTTGCGCTCCGTTCTATTCTGGGGGGGAGACATCGCAATCTCAGCAGTGAGGCGGGGAATATCGACCATCGGGCATTGAGCGGACGCCCGATGTCGGGCAACCATTCCGAGCGATAGGGCGGGGAACGATGAGAGCACGACAGCGCGTTGGTGCATTCTTTACAGTGCTTCGGCGTATGTCGAAGATTGCCGCGGAGCACTGTGGCTCGCCGGGTTGAACGGCGATGGCGGCAATGAATACGCGAGGTGTGAGACCTGTTTAGGGCAAATTGAGAGGAGCTTCCGGTGGGAGCAACAGGTCGGTTCCGGGCCCTGTAAACTGTCGTGTTCCGTTGCCGGCGGAACACAGGACGAGATCATTGGTTTTAACGAAGGGTAACAGCAATGAGGGACAATTTATTATCGAAGCCCAAATTGAATTTGATCGGGTTGATCAAGCGGCGGGAGGAAGTCACGGCCAAGGAGGCGGCCGACGAATTGGAGCGGGCGACATCGACGATTCGACAGCATCTGTCGAATCTGGAGAGCGATGGATTTGTGGAGAATCGATTTCAGCAACAGGATGTGGGCAGACCAAAAAAGCTGTACTACCTGACGGAGCGCGCCGAAGTGTTTTTTGAAAACCGGCATCGTCAGGTGCTGTCGAGGCTGATTGAATTTTTACAACAACACGGAGCGCAGGAGCAGTTGAGCGAATTCTTCGATGAGGTCGGAGGTGAACTCGTCGAGGAGTATGAGCGCCGGACGCGGAACCTGTCCGAAGACCAAAAATTAGTGCAGCTGGAGGGGATGCTCGAAGAGGACGGATATTTGCCGGATATCCGGCGGACGTCGGACAATCGGTTGTGTATCGAGTTTCATCACTGCCCCTTTGCGACAGTTGTGGAGCACGATAGGGCGCCCTGTCGGCTGGAGCAGAGGATGCTATCGCAGCTCATCGACGGCGAAATTGTGCAGACCTGTCATATGTTTCGCGGCGACTCGACCTGTCGGTTTGTGATCGATACCGAGGAGCGCGACGAGGACAACTCCTAGCGTCGACGGCGCGAACGCTACGGTCGGCTATTGTCGACGACAACGCGGCCATCGCGAAGGACCCACCGGATGTCTTCGGCGTATTCGATATCGTCGATGGGGTTGTTGGAGACGACGGCGAAGTCGGCGCGGGCACCGGGGGCGATGGTGCCGATATCACCGGATTGTTGGAGAATGCGGGCGCCGGTGGAGGTGGCGGCGACGAGCGCCTGGTGAGGTGAGAGGCCGGCGTCGACGAGGAGTTGAAGTTCTCGATGAAGACTGGTGCCGGGCCGGAGGCCGGGATTTCCGACGTCGGAGCCGGCGACGATGTCGACGCCGAGTTCAGCGGCGCGCGCGACGCTGTCGGCGGAGTCGGCGGGCACGTCGCCGGCGGCGTCGTAGACCGACAATGTGGGCACGTAGTAGATGTCGGAGGCCGCCATGGATTCCAGGATGTCGTCGTCGAGTCCGCGGGCGGGGTCAATGCCGTCGACGCCGGCGTCGCCGACTCGGCGGGCGGCATCGCCCTCGCCGATGGGGGCTGTGACCGGCAGGGGGGGGTCGCCGGCCG
>CAYUPT010000278.1:0-5805 GCA_964446725.1 uncultured Bradymonadales bacterium
GAATCTGTGCCGTGTGCCAGTGCGTTGCGAATATTCGATAATTTCCAGTACTTATCGTTGTTGTCAAAAGGCGTGGGCTGCTGGTCGCCGTTATCTTTTAGAATCACATCCACCTTCATGCGCTCTCGCCCGTCTTTGCGAATCTCCTCGTCGCCGATGGCGGCGCTCAAAATCGCCTCGTAGGCCAGGACCACACAGCGCATATAATCGCCGTGCTCAAAGGCTCGCCGGGCGAATTCCATTTGCCATTCCGCCATATGCGATCCGGTGAACACCTCCAATTCCTCGACGAGCTGGTCGGCAAAAAAGCCGGCCAGTGTACCATTGGCGCCATCCCCACATAATTGCATCAGATTGGCCCGGGCCTGGACAGCGGCTCCAGCGGCGCGCTCGATTCGATTGGCACCGAGCGCAAATTTGAGTGTCTCCAGTGGCTTCGAGATATCCGTATGACGTTCGGCGAATAAATCGGGCAGCGCACCGAGCATGCCCGTCTGTCGAAATGTTGCCAGCGCCTCCGACCAGTCGGCCAGTCGATCTACTGCGTTTAGTGACACCACGGGTACGACGCCATCGGTCATGGAGGCGAATTGACCGTAGTAGACGCCGCCAATTTCGATGGAGCGCACCTGGCGTAAAAAGAGAAGGCTCTCGAGGGCCACCAATCCCAGGTGACGGAAACCGTGCGTGACGTCGAGATGAAAGACATCGTCACGCCCGGCGTGTTCGGCCAGCGAGCGCATCACTTCCAGTTGTTCCTCCTCGTCGGCAGCGCGACCGATGAGTCGACACTGGACATCGACGCCGTCGAGTCGCCCAACCAGCGCCTGTTCGACGTCGTCGAGATGCTCGCGACTCACGGCGCCGTCGCGTACGGCGTCGCCAACATCGATCAGCGCCTGCAGTTGCTCTTCGTTGGCCGGCTCCGACAATTCCCGTAAACTATCCCATTGTGAGGACCGCGTCCCGAAGACGATGACCTCTTCGGGCCTGCGATCTCGGTCGACGAGATAGTCAAACAGCGACAACCCGAAAAACGAGACTGGCGCCGAGGTAAAGTCGGCGTCGAATCGGTAGGCCACCTTTTGATACCGGGCCGGCCCCGACCCTTTGTCATCGTCGCTTCGCCGCGGCTTTCCCAGAAATAACACCAGTCGTCGCGCCATATTGTGTCCTCCCAACAGCGTAGCATCAAAAATCAGAGATTGGACCAATCAGCCAAAAAATAACGAGTTCAATATGTCACAGACCACTCTATTCTGCACGGTCGGCGGCAGCCACCAGGTCATACTGCGCACGATTCGACACCACGACCCGGATCGGATCGTCTTCGTCTGCAGTGAAGATGAACCCGAACGGGCCGGAACGTATGAGTTGATCACCGGCGATGGAATGGTCTGCAAATCCGATTGGAGTTCCCCGCCGGATCTGCCCAATATCCCGACGCAAATCGGCCTGTCGGAGGACGTCTACGATGCGCCGCTTCGGGTGCCGGCGGATAGCCCCGAGGTGGTCATCGACCGCGTCCTTCCGATGCTCGATGAGGCGGCCTCGAAGGGACCGGTCATCGCCGACTATACCGGCGGCACGAAGTCGATGAGTTCCGGTCTATTCTTTGCCGCTGTGATCTCCGGGGCTCAACTCTCATTGGTTAACGGTACCAGAGTCGACCATGTGCGCGTCATGGAAGGCACGGAAGCCGTCGCATACCAGGACGTATCGGCGATTCGGGACAGCCAGTATCTTCGCCGCGCTCGCAATGCCTGGAAGCGCTTTGAATACCAGAGAGCTGCAAAAGTGCTGGACGAAAGTGGCTCCGACCATCCCGACATCAAGCGACTGCGGGTCCTGAGCCGGGCCTTTGCCGCCTGGGACAACTTCGATCATCAACGGGCCTACAGGCTGCTGCGAACCTGTAGCCGAGATGTCCCGGGCTTGCTTCCCGTCATCGCAACACTAAAAAAGCCGGAGGAGCGATGGGACCGCTCTGCTGAGGCATATAATATCTGGGACCTGCGCAAGATGGCAGAGCGCCGCGCCGCCACAGACCGCTACGACACAGCACTACTGTTGTTGTACCGGGTCTTCGAGTGGATCGGTCGATGGACGCTCAACTGCGATCACGATATCGACACCTCCGATGTATCGGAGTCGATTGCCGAACAGTACAGCGATCTGGTCCATCGAGCCCCAAACGACTCGTTCAAGTTGGGGATGGAGGGGGCCTGGCGACTCATCGAGCGGCTCGACGGAGCGCTGGCCGATATCGCCGAAGAGACCCGTCATTCGCGGCGCACGATTGCTCAGCGGCGCAATCAATCGGTCCTCACCCACGGCACGACCCCGGTAACGAAAAAGGAGTACGATCAGGCCCGAATATGGTTTGAAGAAGAGGTCGAATCTCGTTTTGTGGAAGCGGCCTTCGGCAGCGAACCGCCGTTTGACCAACTGCCATCGACGGTCCCCAACGGGCTTATGAGCAGCGCGGCCGGCGACGAATAGCGTCGCGGCCACGGGCCATCGCCGTCATCACTCGGAATGACCGGCGACATTCCGGAAGAGCTGTCGGACCGTGTCGACCGGCAGCGTCGAGCGCTCTCCCCCGGACCGGCGCGGGGCGCCGCCGATGGTACTGGCCCCGCCCCATCCCGCTTCGTATTCTTCGATGCGGTGCAGAAATGCCTGGACGTCGAAATCGACGAATTCCGAGCGCTTCGCCACCGTATAGCCCCGGGTATCGCCGGGAGCCTCGGGAATGATGACGCCGGCGACGACGCCTCGCTCGTAGAGTTCGGCGAAGCTGTCGACGGCATCGAATTCGCAAAACTCCCCGCCTCTCGTCACACCGAACGCCGGCGCCGCCGCCAGCCGATCCGGGGTGGGCAGTGCGGCGTCGCCGTCGCGGTACCAGTCGTCGATCAACGCCTGGTCGTCCCACAGCATCTGTCGGTCGAGATTGGCGTCGTGGCCATGGGTGAGCACGCGGTGGAGTTTGGTGGCCTGACGGACCGGACCATGGGCGTCGACAAAGCCAACGTCCCCGACCATTTGCCGAACCCGTTCGTCGTCGGCGCGCTCCGGGTTTCGCAGAAGCCAGAGCCCCAGCGACGCATCGGCATCGAGGTCGTTGACGACCACCGACATGCCCTCCGGGTCCAAGCCGAGCTCCAGCGCAAGACGCACCTGCTGACAGGTCGCCAGCGTCGCCATCCGCAGACAATCGCCGTGGTGATCAAAGGAATAGCTGCGCCGTTCGTTGTCGACGACCGGGCCGCGGACGACTCCATCGAGATAGATCGTATCGGGCTCCATCTCCCCGACCTCGATTTGCAATCCGTAGTCGAATAATACGTCGTTTTCTGCGATCATGTTGGTCATTCTCCCATCAAAAGGCGGTCACGCCGCCGGAATGTCGATGTGCAGATCCGTCAGGCGATCGACGAGCGACTCCAGCTCGGCGATGCACCGCTGTGTTCGGTCTCGTTCATCGCGAAACTGGTCCTGCAAATCGGCGATAAAGTCCCGAAATGGCGCCAATAACTCTTCGGCGGCATCGGGCAGTTCACTGCGCACCTCCGTCTCCGCCTGACGAGCCATTTTGGCGGCTGTATTTTCGATGTCGCGCTGTTGCTGAGACATCTTTTCTTCGTACTCCCGCTGCGCCTTCTGGGCCTGACGCAATTCGTAAACCACAGCAATCACCTGAAGGCCCACTCCAAGGCCCTTGCCCAATTTTCCGGCCCAGCGACTCAAGGTATGCTTCCAGCGGCCCTTGATTCCCGGCACACTCAAATCGCGAAGCGTCAACAGAGCGCTCTGAAGAAGCTCCTGGCCCTGCGCTGAGTTGAGGTATTCGGTGACCTCGCGAATAATGGCTTTACGCTGCTGGGAAGAAAGCTGGCTGAATACCGAGGCATGTCGCCCGAAGTCGGAATCGTGCTCGACGCCCCCATCCTCGAATCCGAAATCGACGTCGAACTCGGTATCGGCCTGCGATGCTTCCTCCAGCATAGTCAGTTCCTGCTGGGCCCGCCGCAGCGTCTTTTCGGCCTGTTGCTGGATCAGTGCTCCGGCCTCATCGGCGTAGTCGTCGAAAAAACTCTCGATCGGTGTCTCCGCGCGAATGCCCGTCGCCAGTTCCTCTTTGAGCGTATTGCGCAGGGCTTCGATGGCGACGCCGGAGAACTCGATAAAATCGCGCTCCAGCCCCATGAGCGTCTGCTGCATGGATCGAAAGAACTTCGCCGTTCCATCGCCGCCGCGTTGCTCGTCGAGTTCATCGATAGTCTCACCCAATGCGTTTTGAAGCATGCGCTGTGCCGGAACGAGGACTTGCCGCCCCTTCGACTCCAATAGGCGGGCCATCATCACCTCCGCCAATTCCTCGACGCCGCTGTGCTCGTACAACACTTCGGCGCACTCGCGCTGGTTGTCGTTTGCGGCATCGGCCATCTGTTGGCGGGCGCGCTCTCCGGTGGCGGCATTGACCAGAATAAAATCGATATCCTCGCGCACCGAGCGGTCTCCCGTCACCTCCTCGAGGTGACCCAGTAGCTGCTCTCGCTTGCCGGCGATCTGCGGTGACCTGCGGTCGTCGCCGCTCTTATCATTGAGGACCACGATCAACGGTTGGCCCGACTCCCAGATCCGAGCCAACTCCCGAACAGTCGCTCGTTCATCGAAGCTCCCCTCGGTGCTGACGACGAAAACGATGACATGGCTCTTCTCGAGCTGTGTTTTGCTGATGTCGTCGTGGTCTTGCGGAGCGTCGAGTCCCGGGGTGTCGTAAATGATGTAGTCGCCCTGCTCGTAGGTCTCGACACCGGTCGTGCAGGGACGGTCGGCGGTGGCCGCCACCTTCTCGCCATCTTCGGACAACAGCGCGTTAACCAGCGTGCTTTTTCCGGCGTTGTACAACCCGTAGAACATCAGACTCGGTCGCCAGGCCGACAACGCCTCTTCGATCTCTGACTGGCGGTCGACGACGGGCACACCGTCGAATCCCTGGCAGGCGTCGACGGCATCATCGGCAATCGCTCGCAGTTCTCGTCGCAGATGTCGCATACCATAACTCCCGGTTGTATCCATGATAACCATCCCAATATCGGTAATGTTGTCAAAATCAGTGATGCTTCGGTATTTGCCGGTCGTCGGGGTTGTAGCGGAGTTCGTTGAGCTCGTTCTCGATGTCATCCAAGGACTCAACGCCGAGTTCGATGACCGTCTCCAGAGGCTCGAAGTAAGTGCTGTCGACTCTCTTGAGATTCGCCTCGACGAGTTCCGGCAGCTCGCTCTCCATCTTTTGAATCATCGTCGCCGTCAGCTCTTCGGCGTTGGTGCCGACCCGGGCCTCGACGGTCTTGGTGCCCGACAGACCAGAGCCGATCCAGGAGCCGACCGTGGTGCCGACGATACTTCCGACCACTACTCCCCAGCCTCCGATTACGCTTCCCGCCGCGGCCCCCACCGCTCCACCGATCGCTCCGCCCACTCTTTCGTTCCGGACCTCTTGCGAGACTTCGATCTCCTCACTGAGCACCTCCAGTGAAGGGATGTCCCAGGTTCCGGTGCTCAACTCGAGCTGGTCGACCTTTTCCATCACATCGCGCATCGCCCGGGCGACGACCCTCGCAAACTGAGACTCCAGCTCGTCGCAGATGATCCGCTCCAGGTCCCGCTCGAGATCGGAATCGCGAATGCCGTCTTCCAGACGCTCCGAGGCCTTCGTGATTCGCGCTCTCAGTGCCGGCGTCGCAGCGCCCACAGTGCGGTTTACGATGGGTTCGGCCAATCCCCTCAGCTCAT
>CAYUPT010000279.1:0-5799 GCA_964446725.1 uncultured Bradymonadales bacterium
GAGCCGAGGAAAATAAAGAACAAAAAGATGATGCGGTAGGTCATCGATTCCCGGGCGCCGAATAAAAACGACCAGCAGCGCTCTCCGTAGTACGACCAGGAGATCATGGTGCTAAAGGCAAAGAGCACCACGGCAATGGCCAGAAGGTAGGGAAACCAGCCGATGACGGTCCCGAAGGCGGCCTGGGTCAGGGCGATATCATCGAGGCCGGCCGTCGCTGGATCGGCGTACACGCCGGTGATGACGATGACGCTTCCGGTCATAAAGCAGACGATGATGGTGTCGATGGCGGGCTCCAGAAGGGCCACAAATCCCTCTCGGACCGGCTCTTTGGTGCGGGCTGCGGAGTGGGCGATGGCCGCCGAACCGATGCCGGCCTCACTGGAGAATACGGCGCGCTGGATACCGACGATCAGAACCCCGACCAGGCCGCCCATCCCGGCCTGCGGATCGAAGGCCTCGACGACGATGATACGCGCCGCCTCGGGGACCATGTAATAGTGGGTCAACAGGATGTAGAGCGATGCCAGCACATACAGCAAACACATCACGGGGACGATCTTGGAGGCCACTTTGCCGATTCGTTTGATGCCGCCGATGATCACCAGGCCGACGAGAAAGACCATCAGAAATCCGAAGAGCCAGCCTCGATGCTGGACGCCGCCGGAAAGCGCCTCCGGGTTGTCGATATCGAGTCCGTCGATCGCCGTCCACTCCACCTCGCGGTTGTCGACCTCGCCGAATTCAACGGCCTCTATCGAACGGGCATCAATATTGTAGTCCGGACCGGACTCAGAGGCCTCGATATCGAGGGTCAACAACCAGGTGTCGTCGGGTCCGGGAGTCCAGTCGTCGAAATCGATATTGAGCTGTTCGACAGGGTGATAGACCAGCTGTGGCCGGTCTTCGCCGTGGGGCGACGGGCTGGTGATACGGACCTGATGGGTCGGGAGATTGTCGAAGTTGACGCGGCGTTCGTGCTCGATGGTCACTTCGCCCTGAGCCGTTTCACCGGCCAGCCAGGGGACGAGTTCGGTGGAGGCCTGAAAGCTCTGGTTGGCCTGAAACATGTTGCCGGCGCCGAAGGAGGCGCCGATACAGAGAATGGCAAAGATGATCGCCAGGTATTTGCCCAGTGTGGGGCGGCCAATTTCGGCGAGGCCGTCGCGCAGATAGACCATGGGCCCGCCCTGGACGACGCCGTCTTCGTCGACCTTTCGGTACATCTGGCCCAGTGTGCATTCGGCGAATTTCGAGGCCATGCCGAAGACGGCGGCCGCCATCATCCAGAAGACGGCACCGGGACCGCCGATGGCGACGGCAATGGCGACGCCGGCGATATTGCCCAGTCCGACGGTGGCCGACAGGGCGGTGCTCAGCGCCTGAAAGTGGCTGACTTCGCCGGGGTCGTCGTCGCTGTCGTACTTGCCGGTGACGACGAGCAATGCGTGGCGGATGCCCCGCAGGTTGATGAAATCGAATCGAAACGTGAAGTAAATGGCACCGGCGGCCAGTGTCAGCACCACCAGTGGCACTTCGTGCAAAAATGACCAGAAACCGCCGATGAGTTCCGGGACCGTCCCCATCAGCAGTGCCGACATGGCATCTACGAGGGCTCCGAATCGCTCGTCCACAGCCCCCAGATTGCCGTCGGTACTTATGGCGACCAGGATACTGAAGACGATGAGCAACGCGATGACCACCGCGTAGCGCTGCGTGGAACTCAAAAAGGGCTTCATGGACAAACCTCCGGGGGGCGTCGACGAAATCGCCGGCGACGGCGGATCGACGCCATCAGCTCGACGGGCGGGGCCAGGACAGTAGAAGCCTTACACGATCTAAACCATTGAGAACGCGTCGTCTATTATCACCGGTTGCGGTCTGTACGCAACCGTCAGTGGCGCAGCGGCGGGCACATCGACGGGACGTCGGTCATGTGCCATCAGCGCTCAAAAGCGCCGGAAGTGATAGCCGATGTGGAACCCGGCGCTGGAATAGTGGGGCGCGTCGCTCGGTTCGGTCACTGGAACATGGAGGTCGACGGCGGCGCCCAGCGACCATTCGCGATTGAGGCGGTAGTCGAGTCCCACGGTGGCGCGAAGAGAAAATAATTCGCCCTCTGGCGCCACTGATGTCGGCGCGCCCATTGGATGGATGACGCCGGCGAGGCCGACATAGGGAACGTAGGTAATGATATCCAGGGCGTAGCGCGCCCCCAGGGCCGTGGAGACGACGGTATGCGGTCCCTGTGGCGTGTCGTCGATGGTCCGCTGGAAGTGATGGCTGATGCCGGCGTCGGCGGTGAGCCGCCAGAAATCACCGACATCGACGACCAGTCCGGTCTCGACGCTCGGGCCCCACCAGCCGGCGGCGGTGGGCGCCGCAGAGTTGATATTGGCAACGCCGGCCCGGGTCCACAGTTGACCCTGCGAGCCAAAGCCCGCGGCGTCCGACGGCACCACCGCAATCAGCAGTACCGTCACTAATGCCAGTAGATGGCATCCGATCAATTGCGCGGTGGGTCGTCGAGTCGGCATAATACCTGATTTACCAAGAGCAGTGCGATGGCCGGCGAGCGGACGACTGGTTGACACCCTCATAAGCGGTTCATATAGTCCGCCTCCACTCGTTTCGAGCCGGTTGGAAGACGGGTGTTCCGGTCGCCAATTCGCAGGATCAATTGAGACGAGTTTACGGGACTTCCCGTCCGATGGCGAGCGAGCTGCAGGTTAAGGAGACAGTGCATGGCAATCAAGATTAAGAACAAGGGAAGCAACGAGCCCGAAGAGCCCGAAGAAGACGGGCAGGATGGCGTTCCAGCGGGAGGAGCATCTCCCGGGAGCGGCCTCGACGGCTTTGAGCGAATTAGTTTTTCGGTCGCCGCCTGGGTGGAAGATAACCGTGGCGTATTCCTGGGCATGATCGGTGTGACCGTGGTGGTCATTATCGCCATTGTCATCGGGATCGTGTATGTCCGCGGCCAGCAGATGGAGGCTTCCGAACGCCTCTCCGAGGGGCTGCTCGCCTATGAGCAGCACGTCGATGGGGCCCCTCAGGAAATCCAGCATATGTGGATGGAACAAGAGGACATGGAAGTTCCGGTGGCCTTCGATTCCACCACCGAGCGCTGGCAGGCCGTCTACGAACACGCCGGCAATACCCTCGATGACTTTGACGGGGGCGCCATCGCTTCCAGTGCTCGTATGACGCGGGCTGCCGCGGCGCTGAATCTCGAGGAATACGAAGAGGCCGAGCAGTTGTATCGCGATGTCATCGACGCCGGCGATGCCGCCGAGGAATTTCTGGCCACCGCCTATATGGGACTGGCCAATAGTCTGGCCGCTCAGGGACAGCTCCAGGAGGCCGAAGATGCATGGCATGAATTTACGGAGTTGCGTCCGGCCCAGCGAGCATACGCCGAACTCGAAATTGCCCGGATGTACGAGCGCGCCGGAGATGTCGACGAGGCCCTTGAGCGCTACGACCAATTCGTCGAGGACTTCGAAGATAGCGAGCACATCAGTGAAGTCGAACGGCGGCGGGCCCTTCTGTAGGGCTCCCGGGGCGTAGGGAGTTTGTGACAACCGTCGGAGTGCGCCGGGCACGGCGCCACCGGCGGTTTTGTATTCTGTGGGTGTCTTTTTTGAGTGGGCGATTTGACGTGAAACGATGTGGACGACAGCGAAGTCGACGAATGGTGCTTGTCGCCGTATTCGTCGTATTGTTCGGACTATCCTGTACCACCGGTCAGGCGAGCACCTCGCCGTCGTCGGCGTCCCAGGATCTGAGAGTGGACGTGCAGTGGCGAATCGACCTTGCGACCGATCGGGGCTGGGAACTCGATCCCCGTGAGATGGGACGCCCGGTCTTGACGCCCTCCGGCGATCTCCTGATCGGGGCCTCCAACGGATGGATCTATCGCATTGCCGCCCATTCCGGCGACATCCGCTGGGGGACACCTGTGGGAGGCAGTATCGATGCTCCGGCGCAGCTCGACGGTGGCACCGTCTATGTCGGCACCGATGCCGGTCAACTGGTGGCGCTGGACTGGCGAAACGGCGAGGAATCCTGGCGTTTTGAGACCCAGGGTTCCGTCGAGAGCCGACCTGCGACGGACGGCGGTCGGGTCTTTGTGACCGACAGCGAAGACATTTTGTATGCCGTCGATGGGGTCAGCGGCGAGTATCTGTGGGAACACCAACAGCAGCAGCCCGAATTCTTTACGATCAAGGGCGGCGGACAGCCGCTGGTCGATGGCGATATCATCTACACCGGATTTTCCGACGGAAGACTGGTGGCGATGTACGCCGACAATGGAGACGAGATCTGGTCGGTGCAATTGGGCGATGGAACCGGTGAGTTTGGCGATGTCGATCTCCCCATTATCGATCGCGGCGACACCCTGATTGCCGCGTCTCATGCCGGCGGTATTTACAGCGTCGAAAAGGAGAGCGGCGCGCTTTTGTGGCACGTCGATCAAGGCGATGTCACCGGGGTCGTCGAAGAGCAGGGATGGCTATTTGCCAGCACGGCCACCGGATCGGTCTTCGCCGTCGATACCCGCGATGGTGAGATCGAATGGGAGTTTGATCTGCCCGACGGAGAGTCCGGCATGGATGTCGGTCTCGCCGGACCCTTCGTGATGGTTGCCACGGCAGTGGGACCGATTTACTGGCTCGAGCTCGGGAGTGGAGCGCCGGTGACCGCCTGGGCGCCGTCATCCGGGTTCCAGAGCGCCCCGGTATTTGACGACCAGTACGGCTATGTGATGTCCAATCGCGGCTATTTATACGGCGTATCGCTGGCCTTTTGATTCCCGGTTTACAACTCGATGACCATTCCGTCTTTGGCAACGACGGTATTGGCGAATTCTCGGCGACTTCGTTCGCCGACGTCGTCTAAGAGATCGTCGCTGCTCGATGGATCGTGGTGAAATAAGCACAATTGATCGACTTCGGCCAACGACGCCAGTTTGGCGGCGATCTGGACGGTGGAGTGACCGTATCCCTGGGTGGGCACGGGCATCGAGGTGTAGTGTTCTTCGGTGTACATCGCATCGTGGATAAGCAGGTCGGCACCTCGGGCGTATTCGGCCAGTCGCTGGTCGCCGTGGACATAACCCTCGGTGTCCGTGGCGTAGACGATGGTCCGTCCGGCGGCCTCGATCTTGTAGATGTTGATTCCCGACTTGGGGTGATTTAGACCGCGCATGCAATGGACTTTGATGGCCACATCGTCGTCATCTGGCACTCGAGCCCGGTGGTTGGGGTGTTGAGGCCGCAGTTTTAGCGGCGCTTCGCGGTCGTTTAGAAAGTAGATGACCTCCGCTTCCCCGATGTCATCGAAGAACTTCAGGGCGTGCATCTCGTGGAGACTGACTGGAAAGTAGGGCGATTGGATGAGGTGTTCGATCGTCGCCTCGAAGTTCTCGAAGCGATTGGAGCGCGGCCCGTACAGATAGAGTGTGGTCTCCGGATGAAAAATCGGCGGGAAATAGGGCAGGCCGATGAGGTGATCGAAATGGGAGTGCGAAAACATGATGGTCGTCGTCACCGATTGACCGTCGGCCAATGCCTCGCCGAGAATCCGTTGACCGTAATCGATGATGCCGCTGCCGGCGTCGAAGATGATCTCGCGCTCTCCGACGCGAACCGAGATACACGAGGTCGCACCTCCGTATCGGGTATGCTTCTCGCCGGTGACAGGATAGCTTCCGCGACATCCGTGAATCGTGACCGATACTTCAGTGGACATTGATTCGGGCCTGAATGGTGTGGAAAAAGGGATGCGGCGTCTCTG
>CAYUPT010000280.1:0-5797 GCA_964446725.1 uncultured Bradymonadales bacterium
TCTGGGCGCAACTTCCGACCAGAGCGTGACTGTCGACCATCGAACCATCTCCGACCCAGGCGCCGACATTGACGAAGGCCGGCGGCATCATCGTGACATCCCGGCCCAGATAGGCGCCGCGGCGCACCGAATTCCCTCCGGGGACGACGCGCACGTTGCGCTCGACGACCGGAATCTGCTGGGTCGGATAGGTGTCCTTGTCGCTAAATTGCAGTCCCTCGGGCGCTCCCATCTCGACGGTCTCGCCGAGTCGAAAGCCGAGCAAGATTCCGCGCTTGACGCTGGGCTCGACGACCCATCGCTGACCGCCGTTTTCACCGACCGGTCGCGCCGCGCGGATCTCACCGGCCTCTAAAAGGTCCAAAAACGCGTCGAAATCCTCGCGCGCATCGTCGCCGAGTTCTTCGACGGGCATCTCAAAATATCGGTCGACAGCATCGAGCAGCGAATGGCGTTCCATGAGATCCTCCAAAACATTGAAAAGCTATCAAAAAAAAGACCACGACCTCTCCCGATGAGAAGTCGTGGCCGTCGGGGGTGTTCATGCTCGGCGTACAGGCCGGCGATTACTGGTCGTCGTCATCAAATTGCTCGAGTCCCTGGCGGACGTCGTCCGGGGTATCATCGCCGAATTCGACCTCGACGTCCGCCCCATCGGGCTGTCCCTGCAGTTGATCAAAATCAACTTCCCCAGGCGCCGCATCGTCGCCGTCGGAGTCCATCATCTGCCGGGGGACGCGTTCATCGGCGCCTTCGACTTCTGGAAGGTCATCCAGTGAGCCGTCGCCGCCGTGCTCGATAATCTCATCTTCCTGGGCTCGCACCGGCTCATCGGCCTCGGCCTGCAGGTCCAGCGCCGATTGGGGCTTGCTGGAAAACCACGCCAGGCTCATGCTGGTGACGAAGAACAGCGCGCCGAGGGCGACGGTCAACTTGCCCAGGAAGCTGGCTGCTCCCCGGCCACCGAAGACCTCTTGGCCCATGGCCGCTGCATTATTGAACCCCGCACCGAGTCCGCCTCCTTGCCCTGACTGGAGCAAGATGACTACAACGATGACAAAGCACAGAATGATATGTGTTACTAAGAGAAAGGTTTCCATGATGTATATGCAACGCCCGAAGTTGGAATTGTCGCGGTCGTACCTTTCTTTTCGATGCGGACTGTGGTTCGGAAGGCGTTAATGTCAACCGAATCAGCCCGGAAAGACGAGGATACTTACCGCAGCGCAAACCTCAACGCAAGTGGTGAATAATGAGCGACGACAGGGACTCTTCGACTCTTCCCCGATGGGAAGAATTACTTCGCGAGCTGGAAGAAACCAATCGCCGGCTCCAATCGGCCCATGCGGACTACCTAGAGGCATCGGCTCGTAGCGAACAAGCGCTACAACGAGTTATCGATGCCTTCGGTGATCTCAACGAAACCGTCAAGCAGCTTGTTCCACAGCCCGACGGCTCAGCGGCGTCAGCGCCGCCAAAGCCCGGGCCGTCGGCCGGCGATGACGGAATTTCGAATACCGATGATCCGGAGGCATCTCGCGGTGACTCCGGTGACTCGGCACCGCCCGATTCATCCTCCGGGCCACCGCCGACGCCATCCGACGCCGACCGGTCCTCCAACGAATTGCCGGCCCGTCTCCATTCCCGGGGCATCGCAATTCCCGGTCACAAGACTCCGGCCGACGGCGACGGCGACGGCGCCGCCGATAGCGCCCGGGCCGCCGACCACAGCGAGACCGAAGTCTCACCGCAGTCCGCCCCTCCAGCGCAACCGACACCGCGCAGACCGTCGCTGCCCATCGATCAGCCCCATCTCGTCGACGCTCCGCAATCGACGTCGCCGACCGCCTTTTCGGGGCTCGACAAGGAGCGACGCATCGTGTTGACCAACGACGGCTTCGGCGTCGCCCCGGCGCTCAACGAAATTTTGTCCGACAAGGGCTACCGCGTTCGCATCGACAGCCGCCGCCCGGAATTGTCGGCGCCGGCAGATACCGTCGTATTTCTCGGAAGTCTTCGCGCGCCCTCCGATCTGGATGACGCGATGTCCGTCGTCGACGACGCGATGTATACGGCGGAACAAATGACGACCCGACTGATGCAACCGGATTCGGCCTTCGTTGCTGCCATCGATACCGGCGGCGGCTTCGGACTGGGGTCATTTGAGCCGGTGACCGCTCCCTACGGATCGCTGCTGGGTCTGATCCGGCTGCTCGACGAGCGCCATCCCGGGGCGTCGACGAAGTTGATCGACATCGACGGCTCGAAGATGGGAGGCGAACAAATCGCGCAGTTGGTGGCCCGCGAACTTCTGGAAGGCGGCGACGACTCACCGATCGCAGTGGGTCCGGACCGGCGCCAGGGTGTGGAGTGGCGAGACTACGAGTCCGGCGGCCGCCCCGCCCCCTGGCTCGACGAACCGACGCCGCCTCTGGTCTATATGCCCGGCCCCGATGCAGTGATGGCCACCGCCGTCGAACGCCTGGCGATCGCCCACGAACTCCCGGTGGCCGTTCTTCGCCGGCGCCATACCCCGTCGAGTATCGCCCGCAGCTTCGATGAATTGGACATCCACGTCCGCTCCATCGACTACGATCTCAACCAATTATTTTCGGTCATGGACTTTCTCGACGGCCTGCGCAACGACTTCGGCCCCATTGCGGCGATCGTCGCCGAATCGCTGCCGGCGAATAATCCGCAGGAATTGGCTCGATGGGAGGCCCTTCGCCCGCCGCTCGACGAATTCAATGCCCTTCTGGCGATGACGATCAACGACCCGCTCAAATTGCTGGGCGTCGGCATCGGTCCCGATACCCCGCCCATCGTCAGCTCTGCTCTTCGCTACTTCGCCCGCGCCGAAAGCCTGCGGCGCAAGGAACAACTCGGCGTCCGCCTGGCGCACCTGCAGCGACGGCCTCGGCAACAACAACCCGATTTAGACCCCTTCGATTTTGCGTTGACCGAATTTCTCGCCGGTGCGACCCCGGTGATGGGCGAACTTCGCTTTCACCGCTCGACACCGACCTGAGCGACGGGCTTACTACGGGCAGCCCTCTACGTCGCCGGCGTCGTCGGCGTCGTCGGGACAGATAATGTCGACGTCGGCTTCACTTTCGACCTCCGAGGAGTCAGTGGCCGGCGACCAGATCCGATAGATGCCGTCCGGGGCCTCAATGATGCGGTAGTGACTCTGAAAGAAGTCCGACGGCAGCGTCAGTCTCGGAACATCCGGACTGTCATCGAGTTCAAATGGAAGGCGCGGAACCTGCCCCTGGACACCGGGCAGTCGTTCGACGCCGGCGACACCTTCTGACGACGTTTCCGGCGCCTCCAATCTCCGGCGCTGATCGGCGTCGACACGACTCCACTCGACGGCATCCGTGCCCCACACGACGCGATGCTCCCGATCGGCGGGCACCTCGATGGCCGTGCCGCACTGGGCATCGATGCCGCCGTTGATCGTCACCGACTCGTCGACACCGTCGCACTCCGCAACGAGGTGTCCCGTCGACTCACAGGCCCGCAATTCGATATCGCTCTCCGGATAGCGCTTTTCGACAAAGGACATCTGGCGGCGAGCTGCCCGGCAGTCGCCCATCTCGTCGTAGGCATCGACGATCAGTGCCATCACGTCTGGCGACGGTTCCAGCCCGTAGGCTCGAAACAGCGCCTCCACCGCCTGGTTGTAGTCGCCCTCCGCGTAGTGGCGCAGCCCATCACCGTAGTAAATGCCCCGAAGCTCCTCCGACGTCGCCTCCGAGGGCCCCGGTTGCCCTACGACTTCTGCCGGGGCCACCAATACCGCGGCGATCGCAGCCCCGATCACTATCCAATCTGCTGCCCTGTGCCTCACCTTCGCCTCCATCATACATATCGTCACGTGCCAAATTGTCGCCTCCCATACTGATACACGGAACAACCCCGAGATTACCACAGAGGCCACGAGTTCCCCAAAACCACAACTGATTTCGAGCCAACATCCGACCGTAAATAACGCATCCGACTCCCGGAGATTCGCCGAACGCTGACGGGCTCGGCGGACAACTCCCAAAATAGACTGGACTCGCTACTGCGAGGCTCCCCGTCGTCGCTCCTTCCCACTGGGAATGCCGTCCTTTAAAATTGCAGTGCTTTTCTATAGCGTTCTACTCGACTACTGATGACTCTAAATTTCGCACCTCTCAGACCTCCCGGCCCCACCCATGATTATGTCCCCTCGCAATCTAATGGTGTTGACGGCGGCCTTCGCATTTCCACTGATGGCCTGTGGAATGTTTGAAGATGACAGCCCGCCGGTCATCATCCCCGAAAATAGCGGCGAGGAAGAACTCAACGAACAAAATTCAGACAACGATGATGACGAGCAGCGAGCCCACGACGGTGAGCCCTGCGGCGACGACAGTGACTGCCACAGCGGAACCTGTTTTGAGGGCGACGACTGGCCCGGCGGCCACTGCACAACCGTCGGATGTCAGAGCTTCGAGGACTGCGAGACAGGCACGGTGGAAACGACCTGCCTGAACAACCCTCACGGCGACAACTACTGCGCCGAATCCTGTGATCCGTCGGCCTCCGGTCAATGCCGTGACGACTACGAATGCATCCCCTTTTCCGATACCGAGGGCGGCTATTGCTCGGGCATGGATGTCCACGGCGGAGATGCTCCGTGGGGCGACGAATTTCAGGCTGGCTGTGTGGACGTGACGTTTCAGAGCGCCGAGTTTGACTACGACATCGCCGACGACACCGATTCCTATATGGTCGTCCCCTACAGCACCGAAGGCGGCTACATGGTCCCCGACGAAGCGATCACGCCCAGTGGTCAAACCATCGATTTTCGGGGGGAAAACGAATTTCAGATCCGCGGCGGCAGTCAGCTTTTCGGCGTCATCAATCCCACGGTCATCCCCCCGATCCCCAACCTCGAACACCAGCTCGAAAGCGGCACCCACACCTTCCGGGTTCAGAGCAACGACAACGAGGTCTGTTATTACGTCGTTCAGGATAGCGGGAATCCGACGACCATCGACCTCAATATCTATACCGTTGGACTGTCCGGAATCGACGCCGATAATGCGGCCTCCCATCCCGACATCCAGGACATGATGGATCACGTCGAAAATATCTTCGCTCAATCCTATATCGAACTCGGCGAAATCCGATACAAATCGGTATCGCCCCAGGCCGAACAAGATCACGCCATTATCCGCGGCTACGACGATGTTCAGGCACTGGCTGCCGAATCCGACCCGCCCGGTTCGACGACCTCCGCTCTGTTGAGCGCCAACATCTTTATCACCCAACAATTCTCGCTCTCGAGCGGCCGCGGAGTCCTGGGCATCTCCCTGGGCATTCCCGGGGCGGCCGGCATGCACGGCTCGTCGCTAAGTGGCGTAGCCATGACCGGTGAGTACCTCGGCGAATCGACCGGCGGCAACCAGCTGAGCGCCAATATTCTGGCCCACGAACTGGGTCATTTTTTGGGGCTGTACCACACCAGCGAGCAAGACGGTGATAACTTCGACCCACTGGACGACACCGACGAGTGTCACGACATGTCAAACCCGACGGCCTGTGACGACTGGGGCAATCTGATGTTTCCCGGCGCCGACGTCGGAAATGATGAGTTGACCCTGGATCAATCGTACGTCATCGGCGTCAACCCCTTGACGCAATAGCACTGGAATACACCGATGAAACTCTGGATAGCATTGATTATTCTGGCTCTTCTCGTCGCCCCGAAGGCGTTGGCCGACGACGCGCCGTCGACGCCGGAACACGACGCCGAACAGCAGAC
>CAYUPT010000281.1:0-5778 GCA_964446725.1 uncultured Bradymonadales bacterium
TTGTGCAGAGATTGTTCACGCTCTTGTTCGCCGGAGGCAGACCATGGCCGACAATATCGCTCTGATTTACGGGACCAGCGAGGGACAGACCAAAAAAATTGCGGAGTATATCGCCCACCAGCGAGACCGCCGCGGCCGGAGTACCGATCTGTATGACGGTCGGTCGCTTCCGGCGAATTTTCGTCCCGCCGAATACGACGGAATCATTGTCGGCGCCTCCATTCACGCCGGCAAATTTCCGAAAGCCATCAACAAGGCAGTCCGTCAGAATATCAGTGTCCTAAAGCGCGAGCGAAGCGCCTTCTTTTCGGTGGGACTTCTGGCGTCGATGGAAGAGCCCGACGAGGAGTCGACGACCCGGCGCATCGTCGACGATTTTCTCGACGACGTCGGCTGGAAGCCGGGAGTTGTCGAGTCCTTTGCCGGCGCCATTCCCTTTTCGCAGTACGGATTTTTTCGGCGGATGATTATGAAATTTATCCTCAGTCGGCGTATGGACGAAAAAATCGATGCCGACAAGGACTACGAGTACACCGATTGGTCTCGCGTCGATGAATTCGTCGCCCGCTGCGAGCGCGAATTTGCCAAGGGCGCGGAGGTGCGTCCGTCGCAGGGGTAGGAATTCTTCCCTGGGACGGGGAAGTGGCTGCGAGTGTGGTTCAACGAGCAGTCGATGGGGTCGGCGTGCGCCCGATAACCCTCATCCCGATAACGCTTAGACCCGTCGCATAACCAGCAATTTATCGGCGGCCTCCAGTTTGATTTCTTCATCGGGCGGAAGATACAGATCGTCGCCGCGCCTCAGCCCCGCCACGGCGCCCAGTCCCGTCGACGGCCACTCGGCGACCGCTTCGGAGTAGCGACTTCCGACCAGCCGCTGCGGTATCCGGCGTTCATCAAAAAAGGCGCCGGCGCCGGTTTCGAAGAGGCGGGTAAAGAGTTCGGACAGCCCGGCGCTCTGGAGTGATTGCGACAACATGACACCCGAGAATCGATCGGCCAGAATCGTCTCGTCGATGCCGGCGTCGCTGGCCAGCGCTTGATTGTCCTCGTTGATCAATTCGGCGATGACATGGACATCGGCGTCCAGTTCTCGAATCGACAGTGCCGTCAATACCGTGCGGGCGTCCAGGGTGTCGGGGTTGGAGCTGTGGCAGCGGTCGGCGAGCAAGACGACGACATCCACATCTCGTAAGCCGGCCGCCAATAGATCGTCGTGCGATGTCGGGTCGAGACTTCGGTGTGTCAGTCCCGGACGGTCCGGAATCGGTGGTGTGGTAGAGTCGTCGGTGCGGGCCATGATCGTCATCGAGGCCGCCGATGTCGTGGCGTGCAGATCGTCGACGGCTCGCCGCCCCTGGGGGCTCCAGCCGCAGATCAACAGGGTGCCGATCTCGTTGTGTTTGGTGTCGACGTCGGGATCACTCACACCAGACTTCCTTTGGGAGCGATGGGTTCGATGATGATGGCCTTGTCGTCGTGGCGAATCGTCGGCTCATCGTCGGGAGCCAGTTGTAGTTCACTGTCGCGTCGAATACCGATAAGCGACACATTCCGGTGTTCGAGCAGCCATACGGCAGCCTCCGAGAACGTCGAGCCCAGGCAGTCGCGAGGGAAGTCGCGTTCGCCAAATTTCGAGCCGGCACCGACGTCGAAGAGATTTTCGTAGGCTCGATGCAATCCCGGAGAGCGGATCGACTGCGAGATCAGGGCGCCGGCGTAGTTGTCGGTGACGACGATGTCGTCGGCGCCCGCCGAGCGAGCCTTGGAAATGTCGGATTCATCGAGGAGTTCGACGATGATTCGACTCTCGGGGGCTTCGTTGCGGGCTTTGAGGCATTGCATCATGGTCCGGGCCTCTACATCGGCCAGTCCGTCGTCCTCCCGCGTTTCGGCGAGAATGACGATGGTTTCGGCTTCCGAGCATCGCGCCTCGTCCAGAATTCCCGGGGTGCTGGGGTTTTGCTCGATGTGGTGGTGGCGGGAGTGAAGCGGCAATCCGATGTCGTCCTGTTCGGTGATCAGCACCAGGTGTTTCATCGGGTGCTGGAGGCGAAAGTCTCGAAGTAGTCGGGTGCCATTGTCATTCCAGCCAAAGATGACGACGTGGTCTTCGACGCCCAGAATATCGAGTCCCATCTGGCGCTTTTTGCGCGATTGTCGGACCAATGTCGATGTGAAGACACCGGTGACGAGGCTCCAGAAGCCCAGTCCCATCATGACGACGACACTGGCGATCATGCGGCCTCCCGGAGTCTCGGGAACCATGTCGCCGTAGCCCACGGTACTCAGGGTGACGACGCACCACCACAGCGCATCGCCCAGGGTCTGAATCGATGAATCGGTGCCGCGCTCGAAGATCAGAACACCTGTGGTTCCAAAGGCCATGGTGCTCAAAAAATAGGCGAGAACCACCATGTTCCCGGCCTGGTTTTCGCGCAGATTGGAGCCGAAGCTGTCGAATAGGCGCTGGACCATGGACCCGGTCCGAAGGAGCCTGACGGAGCGCAGCACCCGTAGCAGACGGAGTACTCGAACGGCCCGAAAGATCCGAAATAGCCGAAAGACGCGAAGGACCGGTAAAATGGCCAGTAATTCGATCCAGCTATTTCGCACAAAGACCCACTTGCGGCCCTTGGGCGTGATCCACAATTTCGAAAAGTACTCGGCGATAAACACCAGCGTGATGACGGCGTCGGCCCAGAAGAAGACGCCCACAATGCCGCCGGTCGCAATTCCGCCGAGCCACCCGATGGGCTCGCCGGTGGGGATGGCGACTTCGATAAACAGAAGCAGCACCGACAAAATGATCAGGCCAAAAATGGCGAGTTCGGTATAGGGGTGATACCAGAACTGGTAGGCCCGGCGCTTGGAGTGGAGCTTTTCGATATCCCGCAGAAAGCCGGGGCCCATCATCTCTTCGGCGCCCTGCTTGCGCAGGTCCTGAGCCGATTCGGGCTGATCTCGATCCGGAATATCGTCGGCTGACTGTTCGTCCGATGCGGTCACGTCGTCTCGCCGTGGCAGTGCGTGGTAGAATCCGAAAAGCTGCATCTACGGAGTCTATGGGCGCTGCGCGATGGGACAACTTTTTTGGTGGTACCGTTGTTACGAACGCACGGGAACGACGCGGCTGTCGTTGCGGTAGATAACCTTGAAGCCGCGGAACCGGGGCACGTAGCGGGCGTCGGGCTCGCCACTTCGCCGGGTGGTCTTGTCGAGTGGCGTCAACACCACCTTTTGGGCCGTGGGGCTGACGTCGCATCGATACCGACAGCCCTGGTGGCTCCATATGCGCGGGAAGTCCTCGGCCATCGACTCCACCTCAAAGCGGTAGGTCTGGAGTTCGTCGACGAGGTCCGGGCGAAGGTCTTCGGGCTCGACGAGCATCAGATCGGTGTCGCTTTCGACGCCCAACTTCTGGAGGCGATCGGCGATGTAGTCCTGTGGCGGTGGCGGCGGGCTGTCGCTCTCCCAGTTTTTGTCGAGGTCGCGATCGGGCCAGCGGGCCATGATATCCCAGATGTGGAGGTCATCCAGGACCTTTTCGCCGGCGGGATGCAGGATATTGCCGTCGATGATCGCCTGTGCGGCAGCGGGCCAGAGCTGCTCGCCGCGCAACGGCTCTTCGTCGCGGTCCAAGACCACGCCGGCGTGACTTCGCTCGACGGCGGCGCGCACATAGGGAGTGCCGTGGCGGTGGCCGGCGCGGACCTCGTCGATTTCGACGTCGCCGATATTGGCGCCCAGAAGCTGGTTGTACGTACAAGGCAGCACCATTCGGCCCGTGCCACGAACGCCGATGCCGTCGTTGCCCAGCCAGAAATGGTCGAGGACCAACCCGGCGACCGGATCGTCGCGCTCGTCGTCCCGGCTGTGGTCGATGACCGGCGGCTCGAAGGGCCAGATGGCGAGTTCAATATCCCCGTTTCCCCAGGGCTCGGAGCGCCCGCGCTTTGCCTTGCCGTCGCGTCGCCGTTTGAGGGCCCGGCTGCGCACGACGAATGCCGACTCCGGGATCCGTTGCAGCAGGTAGTCGGCGAGATCGTCGCGGTGGGCGAAGTCCCGGTCGTCGGTGGGGTCGATGGGATTGGCTCCTGCGCGCTTTCGGAGGCTTCGGGCGATGCGGCGGGCCTCGCGAAGTCGGCCCCGGTGAAGCCCGTGGCGCTTCGGGTCGCCGAAGCGCAGACAGTGAAGCTGGACGTAGACCTCGTCATCGATGCCCTGGAGCATTTCGGTGCGCGCCTGTTTGACGCGCTCGAAGGGACCGTCGACGTAGCGCCGGTCCAACAGCAGGTCGCGGCCCATCTGCAGAAGGGCGACCAGATCGGCGCAGGTGCCGGCCAGGTCGTCTGGTGGATCGAGAAGAATTCGCGCCTCGTCGCCGTCGACGGGAAGCTCGCCCATGCGCCGGCCGCGCTCGGTCAGGCAATGGTCGCCGTCGATGGCGCCCATGCGCCGAAGTCGTGTACGGGCCTTTTGTACGGCGAATTCGGGGGGCTCGGTAATCCAAGTCGCCTCGTCGAAGCGCTCGCCGTCGAGCCCGCAGCGGGCAGCGCGGAGCAAGACGTCGTCCAATTCGGTGCGCTCGATTTCGGGGCGCGTCTCGGAATCGGGCTGAAATCGCCGGCTCCAGAGTCGGATGCAGCGACCGGGTCGGACCCGTCCGGCCCGGCCTGCGCGCTGATCCATGGAGTCTTCGGCAATCGGCACCAGCGCCAGCGCCGTTCGCCCGCCGCGGTGAATGCGCATCCTGACCAGGCCGCTGTCGATGACCGTCGTTACACCGGGAAGGGTCAGCGACGTCTCGGCGACATTGGTCGACAAAAAGACGCGGCGGTTGCCGTCGTGGGCCGAAAAGGCGCGGGACAGTCGCCGAGGCGGCAGGCGGCCGTGGACCGACATCAGATCCAGGTCGTGGCGATCGGCGGCCGGGCGAAGCGCCGATTTGCAGTCGGAGATCTCGCCTTTGCCGGGAAGAAATACCAGGATGTCGCCGCCGTCATCGTCGGCGCCGGTGACCACGTCTTCGACGGCGGAGCACACCCGGGACGCCAGCTTGTCGGACGTCGGTGCCGGCGGCCTGTCGCGGTAGCTGATATCCACCGGATAGCTCCGGCCGCGGGCCTCGACGACCTGCGCCGAAATCTGCTGTGCCACATCGGCGGCGTCGACGGTGGCCGACGTCAAAATGAGGTCGCCGCCGTAGTCGTCGCGCTCGATGGCGTCGAGCATCACCGCTGTGATGAGGTCGACTTCCCAGCCGCGCTCGTGGAATTCGTCGAGAATGACCGCCGAAAACCCGTCGGTTCCGTCGCCGGCGAGCATCCGAATGGCGATTCCCGTCGTCGCAAAGACGATACGGGTCTTCGATGAGGTCGTATCGTCGAAGCGAACCCGGTAGCCGATGGTATCGCCCACCGATTCGCCGATGACGTCGGAGAGGTAGTTCGCCAGTGAGCGACAGGCCACGCGGCGCGGTTCGACGACCAACACCGTGCCGTCGCGATCGTCGGCCAGCCACAGCGGCAGTCGCGTCGATTTGTCGGAGCCCGTCGGCGCCACCACGACCAGCGGACGGCCGTCGGCGACGGCGTCGTCGAAGTCGTCGCGGGCCTCATCGACCGGCAGTTTTTCATCAAATTTCTCGGATAATTCCATAGGTCATCGTTCTCGAAATATATGTGAGCTAAAGAACGCCGGAAGCTTCTGCCGTCGCCCCGTCCGACCCGAGCGAAGTCCGCGAGGGAGGGCGGGGAGCGCGGATGCAAAACAACC
>CAYUPT010000282.1:0-5733 GCA_964446725.1 uncultured Bradymonadales bacterium
GCTGGAGCCGATGACATCTTTGCGCCGGGAGAATTCCCGGCGCTGTCATCGATCAGGCATGGCAACGCTCGAAGCCGCTGCTGATACGTGGTGCGGCTCGGTGTTGTCGGTATGAGGTTGCTGAAGACGCCCCTCCGGCCGCCGGCTGAACCGCGCCGACGCCCACCTCCCCGATCGAGACGCCAACTCGCCGGCGGCGAGTCGGCTTCGGGGAGGAGCGTGGCACGCATACTCGAAACAGTGTTGCTCCCCGCGCCACTTAAAGGCTGGAGCCGATGACATCTTTGCGCCGGGAGGATTCCCGGCGCTGTCATCGTTCACAGGAGGCGACGCTGGAAGCCGCTGCGGATGCGTGGTGCGGCTCGGTGTTGTCGGTATGAGGTTGCTGAAGACGCCCCTCCCGCCGCCGGCTGAACCGCGCCGGCGCCGACCTCCTATATGCCCGGATGGGTGCCGATCGAGACGCCGAGTCCCAGGGCAAGTCGCGCGTCGGGGAGGGGCGTTATGGCGGAGTACCGGACATCAATGTTGCTTCTCGGAGATGACGAGTAGGGCTACAGCCGTGAGAGGTTTAGGTCTCAATTTCAATCTTTCGCGGTGTGGCACTGTCGGCCTTGGGAAGGGTTAACCGCAGTACGCCGTCGTCGAGGGCTGCCGTAATTTCGGATTGGTCGATATTCTGACCGAGCCGGAATTGGCGCGCGAAGTGACCGGTGCGATACTCGGTGTACAGCGATTCCCAGTCGGAGTGCTCCGCGACGTCGACGCCGCCGGTGATGGTCAGCATATTATCGCGGAGATCAATTTCGATGTCATCGGAGGTGGTACCGGGAACATCGGCGACGACAACCAGTGATTCATCCGTTTCGTAGATGTCGACGTCGGGCTTGAAGTACAGTCCCTCTCGAGTGCCCTCGCCGGATTGCAACTCCTCTTTTTTGCGGACTTTTAGATCGCCTTCGTCACGCGTGGAAGTTTGGGTCATGGGAAACCTCCTGTGGGCAGGTGTTCTCATCTGTGCCGAATCCAAATCAACGTCGAGGTCTCTGGTATGGATGACGATTTCAGTAGATGCCTAGGTGACCTCGATTTTGCGGGGCTTTGCCTGCTCGGATCGCGGTGCGAAAAGATTGAGAATGCCCCGTTCGTAGGTCGCCTGGACATTGTCGGCATCGACCGGTTCCGGAAGGCTGACCGCCCGTCGAAACTGGCCGCCATCGCGCTCTCGGCGGTGGTAATTGGCGGTATCATCGACGTCCTCGACGGTCCGCGTGCCGCGAATGACAATCTGGTCGGATTTGACGCTGACATCGAGGCTTTCGGTATCGACACCGGGCATCTCGGCACGGAGGCGAAAGCCCTCACCGTCGTCGTAGATATTGACCGGTGGAAAGACACCGGTGACCTGACGACTTACGGCTCGACCTCCGGGGGCTGCCGGTGTCTGGGGGTCGGCACTGCGCAAGAAATTGCGCAATTCATTGCGAATCAACATTCTCGGATTGTCAAACCACAGAGTAGAACTCATAGCGAGCCTCCTATCACTGCAATGAGAGTTTCGGAGTTCCAGTATTTCATCGCTGTCGGAAGGCGTCGGAACCAGCCTCACCAGCTCCGCTGACCTCCCCTCGTTGCGAACAGGACATTAATCAGTGAAAACCGGTCGTCAAGTCGTATGTAACAACTTTTTACTCTTTAAGTATAACCGGTGACATCGGGATGATGGAGTGGTTTATCTCCCGGCTTTCGGCGGCTTCGGAGACTTGTCAATTTTGGCGTAGATCGCGTACGGTGAGCGTTCTAAGACTGTCTACTGTACCGTCGCTGACGGGTTGAAATTCAACACTTTTTCACTGGGACTACCATGCGCTTCGTCGAATTGATCCGGAAAAAACGCAATGGACATACCCTGTCGACCGATCAGTTGCAGGCGCTTGTCGATGCCTACACCGAAGGACGTCTGCCGGACTACCAGATGGCGTCATTTTTGATGGCCGTCTATTTTCAGTCGATGGAGCCATCGGAGTTGACGGCCTGGACGAAGTCGATGCTGTATTCGGGAGAGGTGCTGGATCTATCGGAAATCGACGGAGTCAAAGTCGACAAGCACTCGACGGGCGGGGTCGGCGATAAGGTGTCATTGATTCTGGCGCCACTGGCGGCGGCTGCCGGACTGCGAGTTCCCATGATTTCCGGTCGCGGACTCGGTCATACGGGAGGGACGCTCGACAAGCTGGAGAGTATTCCGGGATTTGATGTCAATCAGTCGGTCGCTCGCTTTAAGGAGTTGGTGGCCACCCACGGATTGGGATTGATCGGACAGACCGGCGAAATCGCCCCGGCCGACAAGGAGCTGTACGCGTTGCGCGACGTGACGGCGACGGTGGAATGCATCCCGTTGATCGCGAGCTCGATTATGAGCAAAAAGCTCGCCGAGGGCATCGACTCCCTGGTGCTCGACGTCAAGGTCGGCAGCGGCGCCTTTATGAAAAACCTGGAGGACGCGCGCGCACTGGCGACGACGATGATCGATATTGGTGAGTCGATGGATCGACCGGTACGAGCGCTGATCACCGATATGGATCAGCCGCTTGGACGGGCCGTCGGAAATAGTCTGGAAGTCATCGAGAGCATCGATATTCTTCGCGGCGAGGGTCCGGAAGATGCCACGATGGTGACCCTGGAGCTGGTCGCCGAGATGCTCGATGTCGCCGGACAAGTCACGGACCGCCAGGAGACGATCGACGAGCTTCGAGGCTATCTCGACGACGGAACGGCCCTCGAGATCTTCGCCGACCTCATCGAAGACCAGGGCGGAGATCCCGAAGTCTGCCGAGATCCATCGAGACTTCCGACGGCGAGTGAAACGACGGAATTTACAGCTCAACAATCGGGCTATATCACCTCGATCAATGCCGAAGAGGTCGGGATTGCGGCCATGGAGCTGGGAGCGGGACGCGAGACCAAAGACGATACCATCGATCACGCGGTGGGTCTGGTCTTCAACCGCAAGCGAGGCGATGGCGTCGATGAGGGCGACAGCATCTTGACGATCCACTACAACGACTCCGATGACCTGGAAGACGTCGAGCGCCGTCTGCGGGAAGCCATTATTGTCGGGGACGACGCACCGGAGAATACCCCGCCGCTGATCTTTGAGCGAATGGGCGACTCGACGACCGGAGATGACCGTTGAACACCGGGACCACGCGCAATCCATTGCCGCCGTATTGGAGGCTGTCACGGGTCGCGATATCGGCGGTCGCAATCATGGTGGCGATAATTGCCACGGGGTGTCAGGACTGCGATCGCGAATCAGCGAGCGGCTCCGCGATATCAGATAACGACGAAGACCAAGAAGCTCGAACGCCCGCTGCGGCGATCGATGACTCGGCATTTGAGGATATCGACTGCGTAGAACTCAACGGCGACGCCGACGGAAACCGCCGCCTCATCTACGGTGCGGTCATCGCCTTTGACAATGAGTACGCCGATGTCGGCGGGCAGCGACAGGATGCCGCGACGGAGCGCGGTACACCGATCCCCCAGGTTGCTGTGGCCTTGACGAGTACGGCTGATACAACCCGTGCTCTTGCCGAGACAATTACCGACGATCAGGGGCGGTGGTGTGTAGACATCGGCACTGATCTGCAGCTGGAGCCGTCGCTGATGGCCGTTGCCGAGCTCGATGACCTCCAGCTTCGGCGACCGATCATCGACGACGGTCGAAATGATATTACGGCGTTTGATGAAGCCCTGGTTCGACTGCTCGTCGACGAAGGTCATCAATTCCAACACCTGCGTACTGCGGACTATCGACGACTCGCCGAACGAGCCCGCGATGTCGTTGAAGATCTGGACACCGCTTCGTCGCCGTCGATGCGCTCCGTGCTCAGCCGCCTGGTCGATACCATGGAGGCCGATGCACCACTCCTCGAAATCAGTGACGATATTTTCGAGGACCTCAATCCCGAGCGCTGAACACCGCTGCAAAAGACTCAAAAAAAATCCCCGACAGCCGGAGCTGTCGGGGGATACGCCCTGATCGGTAAGCCGGGTTTTGTTCCGTCATTCGACGGTAGCGATCATTCCTCTAGGCCCGGTGTTGCCACGGGGCTCGAGCGGTTACCTGAAGTCAGCGAAGCCAGAGACTCCGGAGACGCAATGGCCTCGACTTCAATTTACCTTGCATCAGGTGGGGTTTACCTGGACGGACGACGTCGCCGCCGCCCCGGTGAGCTCTTACCTCACCTTTTCACCCTTACCTCGGAGCGAACTCCGGGGCGGATTATTTCTGTGGCACTATCCCTGGGGTGGTTGCCCCTGGTCGGTGTTACCGACCACCCTTCTGTGCGATGCCCGGACTTTCCTCCCTCCGGCCAAATAGCCGGACGGCGATCGCCCTGATCAGAGCGCGGGCCAGTTAGCCAGAAGGCGCCCGAAAAATCAACAGGGCAATCGCAGCGATTGTTCCCGGTTCACCGTCGATCAGGCCTCTTCGAGGGCCTCCGAGGGGGTGTCCTCTTCGTCGAGCGCATCTTCCCAGTAGTACAGAATGCGATTGCAACTGGGACAGATCTCGAGGCTTTCACCGCGCTGAATCTCGATGAATTGTTGGGGCGGTACAGCCATATAACAGCCCTCGCAGTGGCCGTCTTTGGCCGGCACAATCGCCAGGCCGGTGCGGCGACTTCGGATGAAGTCGTATTTGTGGATGACCCGACGCGACACCTCGCTGCGTGCCTCGTCCTGGCGGTCCTCCAGGGCCTGAATTTTGTCGTCCAACGCTGCCAGCTCTTTTTCAGCCTCCGCCTCATCCGAGGCGATGCCTTCTCGAAGCTGCACGATCTTGTCCTCTTTTTCCTCGATCGACTCTTCCGTCGATTCGATGACCTCCAGAAGATGCAGCAGCTCTTCTTCGGTCTGCTCGGAGG
This sequence comes from uncultured Bradymonadales bacterium, assembly GCA_964446725.1. Lineage (GTDB taxonomy): Bacteria > Myxococcota_A > Bradymonadia > Bradymonadales > Bradymonadaceae > SLJM01. The sequence goes on from CAYUPT010000282.1 coordinate 4,935, forward strand.
AATCTTTGAGACTCTCGATCTCACTTTCGACTGCTTTGTACTCTTTATTGGTTCCAACCTCGCGGAGTCGTTTTTGCTTCTGCGACAACGTCTCTTTGATGTCGGTCAGCTCCGCTTTTTTCTCTCGTTGAAGAGAGCGGATCTCTTCGAGCTCCTCCTTTTGCTCGTTGAGATCCTCGACCAGTTTATCGAGAAAACTGGTATTTTCTTTGAGTCGCGCGACGATCTCCTCTTTTTCAGATTTGATCTCGTCGAGCTCGAGGTCGATATTCTGCAATTCTCGAAGTAACGCCAGCTGCTCCTTCAATGTTCACCTCGCCGATAGGTACCGGAAATAGAAAAAAGCGCCTGAGCTATCAGGCGCTTCAGTCTCGCGTATGGCCCCGAATTTTGTCGATGGCGCGCGGTTCCGTCGCGCCAGGTCCCGAATCTCTGGAAGCGGGCCGCCAGTGCAGTGCACCGTGTGATTCCGCCCATTTGAGTAACTCCAGTACGCATATGCTCCTGTCAGGTTCCGTGACTCGATGACCAACGCCTCGTGGACTGTCGGGACGACCAAAGGCATATTGCCTGCGCCGCCTCCAGTACTGATCATGCTCATCAGTGGAGACTTCGCAATATTTCAAATGCCTCGGATCCCGAATACACGGTCGGCTACGTCATCCGTCATCATCTGCGCATTGTCAACGGCGGTCGATGCCGCCGGGTCACCTCTCGGGACCATCGAAGTGGGCCCACCTGGGATCGAACCAGGGACCGGCCGGTTATGAGCCGGCGGCTCTACCGCTGAGCTATGGGC
>CAYUPT010000283.1:0-5694 GCA_964446725.1 uncultured Bradymonadales bacterium
GGTACGGCGCAAGTGTCGCCGCTGAGCTTCAACGGGGCCCATCAATCCGATGACGGGACCCAGAAATTGACGTTTCGCTGCCACGACGACGCCGTCGTGGAATCGGTCTTTATCCCGTCTCGAAACCGCAACACGCTGTGCATCTCCAGCCAGGTTGGCTGCGCGATGGGCTGCACCTTTTGCTACACCGCAAAAATGGGCCTTCAGCGCAATCTGACGGCTGGCGAAATCGTCGACCAGGTCGTCCAGGCCCGCCGGCTTACCGCCGAGCAGGACGGGCGGCTCGGAAATATCGTCTTTATGGGCATGGGCGAGCCGCTGCACAACGACGACAACGTCATTCGCGCCATCGAGATCTTACTGGACGAAAACGGACTGAATTTCTCCCGGCGCAAAGTCACGGTGTCGACCTCCGGGGTCGTCCCCGCCATTGAGCGACTCGGCGAGGAGACCAACGTCCAATTGGCCATCAGTCTCAACGCCACCACCGACGAGACGCGCAGCGAGATCATGCCGGTCAACGACCGCTGGGGACTGGACGAGCTCATCGACACCCTGGAGAACTATCCACTGTCGAATCGAGAGCGGATCACCTTCGAGTACGTCCTGATCAAGGGACTCAACGATACACTGGAAGACGCCCAGCGCATCATTGAATTGACGGCCGACATTCCCTCGAAGATCAACCTTATTCCGTTTAACCCCCATCCCAAGACGCCCTTTGAGACGCCGTCAGAGGAGACGATGGAGGCCTTTCAGAAGTACTTGGTAGATCGCAATATTGGCGTCTACCGCAGGCGTACAAGAGGTCGCGACGAAATGGCGGCCTGTGGCCAGCTCGGTGAACCGGGCGATGAAAAAGAGCCTCCGCATGTCCAAAAGAAGCTCGAGAAGTTTCGATCTCAACAGGCTTCCAAAGCGGTCAACCCCTGAGCGAACTCCCGGAGTCGGCGCAAGCCACTCCGGGCTTTTTGTGTGTCCCGTCCAGTGCAGTAACCCCGTTATCTCAAAAGCGAGTACATCATGAGTCTTCTGGTCGTCGGTTCGGTTGCGTTCGACTCGGTGGAGACACCCTTCGGACAGGTCGATGAAGCCATTGGAGGGTCGGCGATGTTCTTTTCGTCGTCGGCCAGCTACTTGAGCGACGTTCAACTGGTCGCTGTCGTCGGAGAGGATTTTCCCGACGAAGAGCTCCAGTATCTCGAATCTCGCAATATCGATTGCCGAGGCTTGATCCAAAAGCCCGGCGAGACCTTTCGGTGGGAGGGCCGTTACGGCTACGACCTGCAGGACCCGGAGACGCTGGATACCCAGTTGAACGTATTCGGCGACTTTCATCCCGAATTGCCCGACGACTACCGGGATGCGGAGACGGTCTTTCTGGCCAATATCGATCCCGAACTTCAACTGGAAGTCCTCGACCAGGTCGAAAACCCGGACTTTGTGGCCGCCGATACCATGGATTTTTGGATCGACGGCAAACGGGGCGCCCTCGAAGAAGTGCTGGCCCGCGTCGACCTGGCGATGATCAACGAGTCGGAAGCCCGCAAATTGGCCGACGAGGCCAACGTCGTCCAGGCCGCTCAAGGCATCCAGGAGATGGGCGCCGAACACGTCGTCATCAAGCGCGGCGAGTACGGGGCGTTGTGTTTTGCCGGCGATGAGATTTCCTTTGCACCGGCCTATCCGCTAGAATCGGTCTTCGATCCCACCGGTGCCGGCGACACCTTCGCCGGAGGACTACTCGGGATGTTGACCCGTCGCGGTGAATACAACCCACAGGCCATCCAGCAGGCCACGGTCATGGGCTGTGTGATGGCCAGCTTCGTGGTCCAGGATTTTAGCCTCGACGCACTGCGCGACCTCGACTTTGAAAAGATTCAACGTCGATGCGACCAATTTGAGCGCCTGGTCAACTTCGAGCCTCTGGAATTGCTCGACGAATGACCGCCGCAATTTCCCTTCAGGAGAGACGAACTATGGATACCTGGTTTTCAAAAATTGGAGTCATTGCCATTGCGCTAACCGTCGGCGCTGGCCTGACGGCCTGCGGCGAAGACGATCCGGAGTCGAATAACGACGACGCCAACCAGAATCAACAGTCCAACGACGACAACGGCGACGAGCTCGAGATTTGCGCCGATGGCGATCCGGAATTCGAGGCCAATTACGACCTCTTATTTAACGAATTCGCCTTCGACGATGAATCTCCCGGCTCCGAACTCAACGGGATCATCGATGAATTTATGGGCGATGAGGATCATCCCATTTTGGTGCTCGTGGAGTTGAGCGAACTCGATGTCGACGCCGGTACCGTCGGCGTCCGCGGTGGGGCGGGACTGGAGACCGATAGCGAGGGCGAATACCGCTGGGATGATGAGGACGAAGCCCTGGATGAACCGGATTCGACCGAGGGCACCATCGACGCCGACGGCAATCTGGAAGCGGAGCTGCCGATGTTCAATTTCGTGGCGACGCTCCCCCTCGAAGAGATGGAGGTCAAGACCGTCATACCCATTCGCGAGCTCCAGCTCAACGCCATTCTCCAGGCCGAAGATAACGGCTCGAATCCCTGCATTGCCGGTGGAGATCTGGAAGGCATTGTCTGGTACGACGACGTCGAAGACGTCGAGATCGTATTGAACGCCGGTGCCGAAGACGGCATACCGCTGACCTCGGTGCTGGGTGAAGACAATATGAACTACGTCTACGAGGGCGATGAGGGACTCGACGCCTGGCAATTAGAGGCCACATTCAGTGCCGAAGAGACTGTGATCGTCGAGTAGTGACAACTCGTCGATCCGTTGGTGTAGCGGCGATATTGGCAGGCATCGGTACAGGACTATTGCCCGATGCCTGCCGCTGCCCATAAACTTGGCGTTCGTTCCAGTTACAAACGCCGTCGCAGACGAGGACGAACGTGCAACGGGTGGATGAACAACTCGGCGAGTACCGATTGCTGGCCCGACTGGCGAAAGGAGGGCAGTCGGAGGTCTTTCTGGCCGCTCGCAGTGGGCCGCACGGCTTCTTTAGGCCGGTGGTCATCAAGGCTCTTCCCGATGAATTCAAGGGGGAACGCGCGCTGGAGGCGCTGTTTTATCAGGAGGCGACGATCTCGTCTCGCTTCTCCCATCCCAATGTGATCACCGTCCACGACGCCAGGCGCGCCGATGGTGAACACTTTATGGTGATGGATTACGTCGCCGGCCAGACCGTCGCCGACTTCGCGCAGCGCTCGTTTTCGAGCGGCGCGGGAATCAGCGTCGACCAGGCCTTGCTTATCGCCGCCGACGCCTGCCGCGGGCTCGACTACGTCCATTCCTTTGAAGACGTCGATTGCCGCCAGTACAGCATCGTTCACTGCGATATCAGCCCCCAGAACCTGATGGTCACCTACTCGGGGACGACCCGGGTATTCGATTTCGGCATCTCTCAGATTGTCGGTGAATCGGGCGCGATGAATACCGACCTGGTCGGCGGGAAGCTCTCCTATATGAGCCCCGAACAGTGTCGAGACGAGCAACTCGATGTCCGTTCCGATATTTTTAGTCTGGGCATTATCGTCTACGAGTTGGTCGCTCAAACCCGGTTATTCCGCCACTCCGGTGGAAATGACGACGAAGTCAAAGAGGCGATCCTGGAGCGTCCCATCGACGCACCATCGAGTCATCGCGCCGATCTGGATGCATCGATTGATTCGATGGTCATGCGTGCCCTTCAACGCGACCCGGATGAACGCTACGACAGCGCCGGCGAAATGCGCTTCGACATCGAGAATATCCTCCAGGAGCGCGGCACGGACATCCGGGAGCTTCGCCACGGCCTCGGTAACCGCGTCGAGGAGTACTTCGAGGAGGAGCGCACGGCCGTGGCATCGACGCTGCGAAGCGCCCGTCAGCGACTCTCCGAGCAGGCGTTTATGCCGGAGAACATCGACGACAGCGCCGATGAGCCCACAGAGCGCGAATTGGAGTTGGAAGAAGAACTCGACGATGCGCGGGAGCAGATCGACACCCTGCAGACCAGTGCCCGGCGAGCCACGGAAGTGGCCTCGGCGCTGAGCGAAGAGGTCGCCGAGTTGCAGCAGCGCCAGCGGTGGTACGTCGCCGGTCTGTGTGTCATTTCAATGGTGGCCCTGGCGGTGGCGACCATGGCCTATCTGTCGCACGACGAGCCCTTTGTCGAAGGCGACAGTGCTGTCGAGGCCAGCGCCAATCCGACCGCCGGCGAATAATCCGGCGCCACTTCCCCCCGTCCCGGTTTACTGCGAGATCGCCTTTTTGACGGCCTCGGCAAATGCCTCGGCGGCATTTCCCAGCCCGTCGGGTTTGGAGCCTCCGGCCTGAGCGAGCGTGGGGCGACCGCCGCCGCGCCCATCGACGTGTTCGGCGACGTCATTGATCAGGTCTCCGGCCTGAACCCCTCTCGATTCCACCACTTCATCGGTCAACAGACAGGCCAGGGCGGCTTTGCCGTCGAGGTCGGCGCCCAGTAATACGGCGCCTTCGACGTCTCCGATCTGGTTGCGGAGTTTGTCGGCGTAATCGAGCATCTGGTCGCGGTCGGCGACATCGACAATTTCAGCGATCACCGTGATGCCGTCGACGTCTTCGGCGTCGTCGAGCATCTCCGAGGCTCCCTGGTCGGCCAATTTCTGAGAGAGGCTGTCGACCTGGCGCTCCAATTCGCGTTTTTCGTCGAGCACCGACGCCAGGCGGTCTTTGAGGTTATTGGTGTCGGATTTGACCATTTCCGCGACATCTTCGAGCATCGCTCGGTCGCGCTGGAAGGCATCGAATGCCACTTCCTCGGTCACCGCTTCTACACGCCGGATGCCGCTGCCGACGCTGGATTCGGAGGTGATCCGAAAGACCCCGATATCGCCGGTATTTCCGACGTGGGTGCCACCGCACAATTCGGTGGATTCTCCCGGGATATCGACGACGCGGACCCGGTCGCCGTACTTTTCTCCAAAAATGGCCACGGCGCCCATCTCATCGACGGCCACATCGCGGTCGACATCGGTTTCGACGACCACCGGGCGGCGGTCGCGGATATGCTCGTTGACCCGGTTCTCGATGGTGCGCAACTCGTCGTCGCAAAGCGCCTCGCCGTGCTGAAAGTCGAAGCGCAGCCGATCCGGGGCTACCAGCGAGCCGGCCTGGAAGATCGAATCCGACACTTCCTTTCGAAGTGCGGCGTGAAGCAGGTGGGTCGCCGTGTGATTGCAGGCCGTTTTCTGGCGATGGCGCTCATCGACGGAGGCCACAAACTTGTCGCTCAATGCCTCGTCGTCCACATCGCCACTAGTCTTTTCGACGCGGTGGACAATGCCGATGGGGCTATTCTGAGTGTCGCTGACGGTGAAGCTCAGTTCTCCGTCGACGGACGCGATGGTGCCGCGATCGCCGACCTGACCGCCGGATTCGGCATAAAAGGGCGTCTCGGCGAGAAGCAATTCGAACTCATCACCGTCGATGTGACGGAGCTTTCGGAGTCTCGTCGTCTCCTGGAGACTATCGTAGCCCGTAAAGGTGTCGGCCGGTCCGTCGTGGATCGTCTGCCAGTCTCCGACACCTGCGGCTTCTTCGTGAACATCCTTGGTGCGCGAGGTCTGTCGGTGTTCCTCCCACCGTTCTTCGTAGCCCTCCCAGTCGATGGTCATCGACCGCTCTTCGGCCATAATTTCCGTGA
>CAYUPT010000284.1:0-467 GCA_964446725.1 uncultured Bradymonadales bacterium
GGCGACGTCGATGTCGTAGGTCCAGAATTCCTCGATTTCAGTGGATGTCGTCAGTTTGTTGCCGTCTTCATCGCGGGCAAACAGGCTGTTGATTTTGATGTGGGCGCCGTCGGGAGCGGTGTTAAAGGAGACGGTGCCGAAGATGCGCTCGTCACCGGGCTCCTCTTCTTCGTCGCCGTCCATGCGCACGATAAATTCGCGGTGGTGGTCGGCGTCGCTGGGCGCGAGATTGACGGAGAGGCGGTAGGCGTAGTCGGCACCGACCGGCTCCCACATATTTTCGGTCAGCGTAATCTCGTAGGGCTCGTGGCCGGGCTGGTGGATCTCAATTTCGTGATCTTCGTCGATGGGAAGGTCCTGGATGACCGTATCGGGCTGGACGCGCAATTCGCGCCACAGACCGCCGGAGGGGACTTCGCCGTATTGCACTTCGCCGTTGAGGATGATCAGTGCTTCGCGGGGCTGAC
>CAYUPT010000284.1:477-5687 GCA_964446725.1 uncultured Bradymonadales bacterium
TTCGGGATCAGCTCGCGCTGGGCGGCGACGTAGTCGTCTTCGGTCTGATTGACCCGTCGCTGCAGTTCTTCTTGATACTGTCCCTGAACGAGAAGGCCGATGTCGTGGAAGACGCTGCCCCGGTCGTCGAGGGTTACGAAGTGGAGGACTCCGGCGCCGACGACGAGGACGGCGACGATGATGGCGATCAACTTCTTGTCGATCGGATTGTCATCGAAGTCGTTGTCGAGTCCCAGGTACTCGTCGTGCTCGTCGTAGTTGTCGAGTTCGTCGAGGTCCTGAAAGTCTCGTTCTTCGTCGGGATCGAAGATTCCGTCGACGCCGGCGACGGCGCCCGAAGCGCTGGTCTGAACGGTGCCATCGGTCCCGGCGGGGCCGGAGACGACATTGTCGTCGGTCGCGTCGTCGTCATCCGCCGAGTCGGCGTCGGTCGCCTCGTCCGACGGTTCATCATCGGCATCGTCGTCGGAGTCGGCCTCCGCCGATTCGTCGGGTTCGTCGTCCGAGTCCTCGGAGTCCGTGTCGTCGGATTCACCAGCGTCGTCACTGGCCTCGGCCGCAGACTCTTCGTCTTCAGGCGTCGTATCTTCTTGTTCGACGTCCTCGTCTTCTTCGAGTTCGTCTTCGGTGGACGGGGAATCCTGGGTCTTATCTTCGGACATCGTCTCAAGGCTCCTTACAATTTGGCTCCGATGACCGTCATCGGATGTCGCCACAGCAGGCGGTGTTGTCGGGCGAACGAAACGGCCGTCCGGACGGCCACTGCGATTCAAGTTCGCGAGACTAGGCGGGGGGTTGTCGAGGTGTCAAGAGAACGTCGGCGAGACTCCATATGGTTTTACGCAGTTTCAACCTTCGGATAGTGTGCGCCGACCACCTATCGCTTAGCATACATCGAAGTGAATTTGGAGCCGTGAGGAGTGGAGAATGGAAGACAACGATGAGATCGTCGCCCGGCTGATCGAATTGGCCCAAAACGCCGATAGCGCGCAGCAACTCGTTGCCGATGGAGTCGAGGAGACATTATTAGACGAGGTCGAGGCCGCACTGGGGTCCTGGGAGGCGGGGCTGGCGGCGGCGCTGGTGAAGGCCGTCTCCAGTGGCGGTGGACGTTCCTCGACGTCGCGGCGCACACCGGCCAAAGCGGAAGTAGAGCGGACGGTGACGGCGGCCCACGGCGATCCCATCTATGTGGAGACGACGGATGGGCGCTTTTACGCGATGCCGGGGCCGGAGTTGTCGGTCGATGAACGAGCGCAGACGCCGGGAGCGGAGGACGAGACCCAGATTCGAGCGATTCACTACGCCGGCGACAACGACGGGATGTACCTCTTTAGTGACGAGGGGCGTTATTTTGGTCTCGACGCCCGGACGGTCCCTGATTTTTCGCAGCGCACCGATCGCCGATCGATTCGCGATATTCTATTTTTGAGCGGCGAGGAATCGATTCGCGCCGTATTGCCGCGGAGGCGCATGGGCGTGGGACGGGTGGTTCACGTGACGCGAGGGGGCAAGGCAAAGGCCACTGACGCCGGGAAATACGACCGTGATCTCGATCGATCGGGACGGCAGGCCTTCAAGGTCCGCGACGGGGATACTCCGATTGCGGTCATGGGTATCGGTGACGAGACCACGATCTTTTGTGCGTCGGCGATGGGCCGAGGTATTCACTTTGAGGACGGCGAGCTGCGATCGATGGGCCGCAAGGCCATCGGCGTCAACGCCATGAAGCTCGAGGGCGACGACGACGCCATCGTCGATGCATTCGAGGGGCGGCGGGTCAAACAGTTGGCGGTGATCACGGCGGAGGGACTGGGAAAACGGGTCGATTTCTCGGAGTTTCGCACCCAGGGGCGCAATGGAAAGGGGATGCAACTGGCCCGATTGAATCCCGGGGATGCCATCGCCGGGGTCGTGCCCTGCAATCCGGCGCGCGATGTGGCGATCACCACCGATCGCGGCCGGGTATGGCGGATTCCGACCCGGAATTTCTATATGATGGGCCGGTCGGCCAAGGGCAACCAGATGGTCGAGTTGGCCTCTGGAGAGCGCATCATCGATCTCGAAGAACTTCCCTGTGGCAGTGACGATTGATGGGCGACCGGCGGGCCGTCGAATTTCCGACGGCCCGCCGGTAGAGCACTACATCGATGGCGTAATTATTCGGCGGTGATCTCGGAGGCGATGTCATCGTAGGTCGCCGGTCCGATGCCATCGACGCGCTGGAGCTGGGCGGTATTGGCGAAGTCGCGCTGCTGGCGATACTCGACGATTCGCTCCGCCAGGGCGGGGCCGATACCCGATAATTCGGTCAACTCGTCGACGTCGGCGCTGTTGATGTCGATGGCTTCCGAATCGGCGGGTGACGCGCTGGCGTCGTCAAATTCGCTGGATTCGGCATCTGTGGCGTCGACATCGAAGCCGGTGGATGCGGGGACGAATTGTGGCGTCGTATACGATGACGGCGTCGCACCGGTCCAGGGACGGCGCTGGAGAAACTCGTCGAGGTCTGTATTTGAGGAGTCGGAGTCTTCTTCGAGCGGCACATCCGAATCGCGCTCTCCGGCGTTCTCCAGTTGCGAAGCGGGAAGGGGTCGGTCGTTGGCGTCGAAGTTCGAGGGGCAGGGTTCGTGGACCGGCAGATAGGTGCCCTCGGCGGCGCTGGCATCCGAACAGCCGATGGCCATGACCAGAAGCAGAGAACAGGCCAGTAGATTGGAAATCGAAATATATCGTCGCATCGTCAGTCTCCTGAAGCGTTGAGTCGTCGTTGAGACCCGGCGCCGCCTGTCCGCTGACAGATGGCGTCGAGCGGCCCGAACCGGTCGAGCCACCACTATTGTCGACGATTGGCCCCGCCGTTTTGCGTCAGAAGGTCCAGGGCGAGGGCTTCAGATCTGGAGATCGCCCCGGGTTTTTGGGAGTAGATGCGGTTTTGAAAAGCTTCCAGATAGCCGACGAGCGCCGATGCGATCGTCGGTGAACCGCTGGAGTCAAGCAGGGGCCAGCGGGATTATTCGTCGTTCTTTTCGCGGCGCCGGGTCTGGAACCAGGCGATGAGCACCGACAAAAAGTACAAGACGATCATGGGACCGGCCAGAAGGGCCTGGGTCATGACTTCCGGCGGCGTGAGCATCGCTCCCAGAACAAAGGCCACCACAATGGCGATCCGCCACTGATCGAGGAGCATTCGATGCGTCAAAATGCCGATCGACGACAGAAAATAGGTGACCACCGGAAGTTCAAAGACGATCCCGAAGGCCAACAGCAGCTTGAAGGTCAGTGAAAAATAGTCGTCGATCATCAACACCGGATCGGCGTATTCTGCCGAGAACTCGAATAGAAAGTGGTATCCGTAGGGGATGACCAGCGAATAGCAGAAGGCGCCGCCGATAAAAAAGAACAGCGTGCCCATCGTGATAAAGGGCACCACCGCTTTTTTTTCGTCGGGGTAGAGTCCGGGGGCGACGAATTTCCAGATCTGGTAGAGGATAACCGGCGAGGCCAGAAAGGCGGCGGCCAGAAGCGAGCTTTTGAGCAGGGCGAAGAAGACCTCCGTCAGGTCCTGCTGGTGCAGGTTGGCGACGGCTTCGTCGGTGGCCGCTTTCTGGGCGGCGTCGATGAGCGGCAGCTGCAGAAAGTGGTAGATCTCGGTGCGAAAGAACCAGCAGATGCCGAAGGCGACGGCCAGGGCAATGAGACTGTAGATGATGCGGCGTCGCAACTCGCCGAGGTGGTCGAGAAAGCCCATGCGGACATCTTCGAGTTGCAACGACTCGTCGTCGCCACCTGTCGATTCGGTCCGTTCGTCTGTGTCGTTGCCATTGCTCATCAGGCGGCCTCCGCAGATGCATGCGCCGGGATTGCGACGTCAAACAGCGATGTCAGCGATGGGTCGTCGACAGTTGGAATATCGACGGTGTCCACCTCTGGAGCCGGCGCGGCTTCCGGAAGTTCGATCGTCTCGACGTCGGCGCTATTTCGCCGGTATTGCTCCTCGAGCAATTTGTCGAAATCCCGGTCGTCGACCTGGTCGAGATTGGCCGGGGGGCCGGTGTCGCCACTGGGTGATGAGGCCGTCGGCGGCGATGTTCCGGAGTTCGATGTGGGCGGCGTGGAAGCAGAGGGGTTGTCGCCTCCAGAAGGCGTCGAGGAACTCGTCGGCGACGGATTCGACGACGTGGTCGTCGACCTGTCGTCGACGGCCGGTCTGGAGCGGGTCTGGCTTGTGTCCAGGTCTTCGACTTCCAGTGCATTGCGCAGGGTATTGGTCGCCTGGCGCAACTCGCGCATGCCCTTTCCGGCCCAGCGGGCGACTTCCGGAAGTTTTTCCGGACCCATGACCACCAGGACCAAAATCAGGATAATGACCAACTCTGCAAATGAGATGCCGAACATGTCAGGCCATCAGAAGGCGATCGACGGGGGGCCAACAGGGGCGTCGCCGTCGATCGAGTGTCGAAATTAGGGTTACTGTTTCCATTTGATGCTGCAGCCCATCGACGGCTGCTGGTCGTCGTCGGGGCGCCGGCCGTCGAGGAGGGCGGCGATGGCGTCGCGCAGATCGCGCTGTTCGACGTCGTCGGCATTTTTCCAATTGTCGTCGAGGCGACCGGCATAGGCCAGGCGGCGCTCGTCGTCGTAGGCGAAAAAATCCGGCGTGCACTGCGCACCGTAGGCCCGGGCCACGTCTTGGGACTCGTCGTACAGGTAGGGAAACGGAAAATTCTTTTCGCGGGCCAGCTCGGTCATATTCTGGAAGCTATCGTCCGGATAGCGTTCGGCGTCGTTGGAGCTGATGGCCACAAAGGCGACCTCGTCCTCCCAGTGATTGCCCAGGTCGACGAGTCGGTCCAACACGGCCTGTACGTAGGGGCAGTGATTGCAGATAAACATCACCACCAGGACGTCGGCGTCCTCAAAGTCGTCGAGGCTGTAGGTCTGACCGTCGGTGGCCGGAAGCGAGAAATCGGGGGCCGGCGTGCCGAGTTCGGGATCTTCACTTTCTACGAGCGCCATAATCAGGGGCTCCGGGCGTGTCGAAAAATGAGGCGGTCATCGAAGTGCTGTGGTATCCCGGCGTCGGGATAGTCGTTCGATGAGCGAAATGTCAAAAAAGGCCGCCCCCAGCCTCCGTCGAGAGGCAGTGGGCGGCGCTTTGCGTTACTGTCGGTTGCGATCAGAAGCTGTCAAAATAATGTCGGACCGAG
>CAYUPT010000285.1:0-5673 GCA_964446725.1 uncultured Bradymonadales bacterium
GGTGCGCGCCGCGCGCGGACGTGCACGCACATCAAGACGTGCACGCCCTTCAAGCAGCCAGCCCCAACTCAGCCGCTGCTGAGCTTTTCTTTCATTTTGTTGAAGAATCCGCCGGGTTTGACGTCGATATCCGATTCCTCGGCAAATTCCTCCAGGAGCTCTCGCTGGCGTTTGGAGAGATCGGTGGGAATCTGGATGTCGAGGTGGACGATCAGGTTGCCCAGGCCTTTGCCTTTGACCTTGGCGACGCCTTTATTTTTGAGGATCTTTCGGTCGCCGTGCTGGGTGCCGGGCTTGATGGTGACCGTTTCGGTGCCGTCTTCCAGCGTCGGGATCTCGAGTTCGGAGCCCAGGGCGGCCTGCACAAAGGAGATCTCTTTTCGGTAGTGCAGGTCGGCGCCGTCGCGTTCGAATTTATCGCTCTCCTCGACGTGCAAAAAGACGTAGAGATCACCGCGCGGGGCGCCGCGTTTTCCGTTTTCGCCCTCCTGGCGAAGTCGCAGGCGGGTACCGGAATCGACGCCGGCCGGGATCTGAACCTCGACCTCGTTTTCGACGCGGGTCTGGCCCTCGCCGCCGCACTCGGAGCACGGATCGGAGATGTGTTCGCCGGAGCCCTTACACTCCGGGCAGGTCGACGACAGGGTGAAAAAACCCTGTTGATGGTGGACCTGACCGCGTCCGTTACAGCTCGGGCAGGTCGTGGGCGTGGTGCCCGGTTCGGCCCCGGAGCCGTCGCACTCTTCGCATTGTTCGTGGCGGGGAATCGTCAGATTTTTGGTGGTGCCGAAGGCCGCTTCTTCAAAGGACAATTCCAGGTCGTAGCGCATGTCGGCGCCGCGCTGGGGGCCGCCGCGGCGTCGCTGGCCTCCGAAGCCGAACATATCGCCGAAGATATCTCCGAATTGCGAGAAGATATCATCCATGTCGTCAAAGCCCGCCGCGCCGCGACCGCCTCCACCGGCGCCTCGTAGGCCTTCGTGGCCGAATTTATCGTAGAGCTTGCGCTTTTCGGGATCGCTTAAGACCTCGTAGGCCTCGGAGGCTTCCTTGAAGCGCTTTTCGGCCTCTTTGTCCCCTTCGTTGCGGTCGGGGTGGTACTTCATGGCCAGTTTGCGGTACGCCTTCTTGAGTTTCTTGTCGGAGGCGTCCCGGGAGACTCCCAGAACTTCGTAGTAATCGCGTTTACTCATGGGGACTCCGTTGAATAGGCTGAACGATGCGAGATTTCGGTGTCGAACGGGTCAATGACGATACCGAATCACCGGTACAAAATACCCGGCGCAGGCTGTCAATGGTCATGGTCGATGTCAAGCACGTCAAAACGGACCTTACGGCGGACAAAATAAGCGGAATGACCGTTTCGGCAAGCACCGATCGGTGACCGATTTGTTGAACCAGCAGCGTAATCTTTCAAACCGACTTCAAAATATACTACATGCAGGCCGTCGATGTCATTCCATTGCCGGACGGCGACGGCTTCTGTCGGGGACCGGCCCGGAAGACGTCGTTGACGCCAGCAGGGGTTGTGTCATCATCGGTGCCGCATAGTGATTGGCATGGGAGAAATCGAAGCAATACAGCGGGCCCAATATGGATGGATGCAGCCGAGTAGACCGGGCGATCATCGAACCCATCGATGTCCTCGACGGGGTCTTTGATGCCACCTCGCCGAAGACGCGTTTACAGGCGGCGCGACGGCAGGGACGAGAATTTCACGAGGTGATGATGGCCGGCGATCCGGTGCCCTGTTACCGCTCGTTTGAGCTGGTCCGGGTCCCCTATCCGACGCGCTTTGCCTTTTACGATGTCGATGGACTCTGGTCGCCATTTATTCACCTGGTCAACCGGCTCTTCGTGGTGCAATTTGATAGCGCCGAAGGGCTCAAGACTCTGCTTGTTTCGCCGTCGGACCCGGATCGCAATCGCGAAACGCCGTTCTTTAAGCAGCTCTCGGAGTCCTTTGGGCCCTTTCAGAAATGGGGCGATCGACTGATGGCGCCGCAGCGCCGGGACGTCGTCGATGCACTCGATGAGATCGGTCTGGTGCCGGAAGATATTGATTATATCACCTACGATCACCTTCACACTCAGGATCTTCGCGGCTGGTTTGGTACCGGTGATAAGCGCGGTCTATTTCCGAATGCCCGGCTGTTGGTGATGGACCAGGAGTGGGTGTCGACGAAGAATCTTCTGCCTCCGCAAGAGCCCTGGTATTGTCCGGGTGGAATCGACGACGTCGATTCCGATCGCATCATTCGCCTCGACACGGATGTGATGCTCGGCGACGGCGTCGCACTGGTGCAGACGCCGGGGCATACCGAGGGCAATCACTCCGTCGTGGTCCGAACCCCCGAGGGAATGATGGTCACCAGTGAAAACGGGGTGGGACCCGACGCCTATGCACCACGGCACAGCGAGATCGACGCCGTGCGCCGGTATGCGGAGTCGACGGGCATGGAGGTGGTTCTCAACGGAAACACCCTGGAGCGGGGCCTCGATCAATACGTGTCGATGGTCATGGAAAAGAGCATTGCCGGTCGTTCGCAGCGCGACGACCGATTTCCCAATATGGTCTGCTCATCGGAGATGGCGGCCTACTGGGCATTTGTCGGCATTGAGCCGACGTTCCAATTCGGTGATCTGTCATTTGGTCGTGTACAGCAGGGAGAGCAGTTGTGAGCAGGACACCGCGCAAGGTGGTATTTATGACCGGCTGTGCCAGTGGCATCGGTCGGCACTTATCGAAGCGTTTTCTCGACGACGGTCACCGGGTCTTTTGCACGGATATCGATCGGGAGGCGATGACGCGCTGGATCTCGCGGGACGATGTTCCGGCGGGCCAGGTGGCGGTGCGCAAATTGGATGTCCGACAGCCCACGGAGTGGAAACGGGCCATCGGCGAGGCGACCAAGACCTTTGGCGATATCGATCTGATGATGAATATCGCCGGTTACCTCAGGCCGGGGTATCTGTGCGATGTGACGGCCGCCGATGTGGACCGCCACATCGACATCAACGTCAAGGGCGTTATGTTTGGAACACAGGCGGCCGCGGAGGTGATGGTCGATCAACAGAGCGGTCATATTATCAATATCGGTTCGCTGGCCTCACTGAGCGCAGTTCCGGGATTGAGTCTGTACGGCGGGTCGAAGTTTGCGGTGCGCGGCTTTTCGCTGGCGGCCGCCGAGGAGTTGCGCGGTCGCGGTGTCGACGTCAGTGTGGTGTTGCTCGATGCGGTCAAGACGCCGATGCTCGACAAACAGGCGTCGTGCGAGGAGGCGGCCCTTACATTTTCGGGGCGCCGTCCGCTGGAGTTGGAGGATGTGGAGGAGTTGATCGTCGACGATGTCATACCGCGCCGTCCGCTGGAGGTGACACTTCCCAAAAGTCGGGGATTGGTGGCGCGAATGGCGGGGTTGATGCCCGATATCGCCCGCCTCGTCGAGCCCTTTTTACGGCGGCGGGGACGCCGGGCGCAGCAAGAGTACGAGGTCAACGACTGAGGGGGAAATATGTCCGATGGGGGGGGAGATAATACGTCGGTGGCCGGGCGGCTATCTCGGCAGCTCGAAAACCATATTGCCGACGCCTGGCGCGCGATTGACGCCGGTTCCGATCAGCCGATTCCGGCCCGGTATCGGATCCCTCATCTCTCTTTTCAGATGCTGGAGCGTCGGCCGTCGGAGACGACCCGAAGGATGCTGCGTCATCTCGCCGCCCACTGGGCACCACTGCCCATTCAACTGGGTGGACTGGGCGTCTTCAAGTCGCCGCGGCCGGTCCTGTACATCGCGGTCGTCCGCTCGCCTCGACTGGAGGCCTTCCACCGGGAAGTGATGTTCAAGCTCGTGGAAGCCGGTCACAGTCTTCATCCTCTGTATCGGCCCGAGCGCTGGGTGCCCCACGTCTCGATTGCATTTGGTTCGCCCGGTGTGTCGGGCTGGGAGCGGGTTTTGGACCAGCAGGCAGAGGGGATCTTTCATCGGCGGGCGCGCATCGAATCCCTTCTGGCACTGAGCCCCGATCAGGGCTGCCCATTGATGTTCGAGTTTCCCCTTAGCGCAGGTGAGCATGGGGCGCGCGACGACGGTCGCTAGAACGGACAACGCCCCCGGCGCCGTGGTGGCACCGGGGGCGCTGGTTTGGGCCGCGATGGATCGTTAGCAGCCGTAATCGTCGCCGGTGGAGCCGTCGTCGTTGGTCAGAGTGTCGCAGTCGAACTCGATGATCGAGTCTCGTGCACTGCCGATGCCGACGCCGCCGCTGTTGGTCAGGGTGATGTTATTGCCGCCGACGCGGGCGTTGTCGACCATCAGATTCGTCGCCTCACTGGCTCGCGACCAGTCCCGGCTTCCGCCGTCGCGCACGACGACGTGTTCCAGGAGATTGTCGGAGCTGTTGGTTCCCATGTATCGAATGCCGCGCCAGAATCCGGCGATGTCTTCCAGACCGCGAAGTTCAACGGGATCGTCGGCGGTGCCGCTGATGGTGAGTCGGCCGTCGTCGTTGACGTCGACCTCGCCGTCCTGGCGAAAGACCAATTCGCTGCCGGCGGCCACCGTTAGCGTGACGTCCTCGATGTCGACTTCGCGCAGCGTGTACAATACATCCAGGGGCTCCCAGGTCGCCTCGTCGCGGACTTTGCCGCTGCCGACGTAGATCAGATCTTCGTCGTTTCCGGTATGGTCAGTGTCGGTGCTGAAATACTGCACGAAGTTGGGGTCGTCGACGCGCATCGGTGCTTCGTTTTCGGTAAAGGCGTTTGCACCGGTCATCGTCAGGTGGGATTGCTCGCCGTCACGGGCGAAGAGTCCGTAGCCCGCGGAGTAACGAAGGGTGGTGTCTTCCAGTTCCAGCCGGGAGCGATCGACGTGAATATTGGCCGGTTCGGTGCGGTTCCAGCTGCCTTCACCGGCGTATTCGACGACGACGTTGCGAAATACATTGTCGTTGCTGTTGGTGCTGAGGAAGCGAATGCCGCGCCAGAAGCCGGGCAATTCTTCGCGGGCCGTAAATACAATCGGAGCATCGTCGGTGCCTTCGGCGTTGAGGCGTCCGTCGTTCTCGACGCTGATCCGTCGGTCTTCATACATCACCAGTACCGTGCCCGGCTCCAGTGTCAGGGTGCCGTCGTCGATGGTGATATTGGAGTCGATTTCGTAGCAGTCGGCGTCGACGGTGGTATCGCCGTCGATGGAGGTTGGAAACTCACCGGGGGCCAGACAGTCGTGAGTATTGACGTTCTGGGTCGGGTCGTCGTTGTCGTCATTATCATCGACATCCGGGTCCTCGTTGACACAGGCGGTCAATGCAAGGGCCGCAATCAGAATGGACAGGACGCCGAATACACGGCGGGGAGATGAGAAATTGAAATTCATGAAGTGCTCCTTCGTTGGGGGCCCGTGTCCGAATTGGACAGACACACAAGTATTCTCGATACAACAGCCGGTGCGTCTCAAAATCATCCGATGAGCTTATAAAGTTTGATGTCCGGCGTGTCTGAGAACTCGGGTAGTAATCGCTGAATATGTTCAGCGTTGAGTAGGGTGTTGAAGAGACCGGAACAGCAAACCAGAACCGGAGGGGAGAGTCAAATTTTATGTCGAGAATCTCGGTCGTCGACAGAACAGCGCCCCGAGACGGGGGCGAAATAGGCGTTCGAGTTCGTCA
>CAYUPT010000286.1:0-2113 GCA_964446725.1 uncultured Bradymonadales bacterium
GACCGCGACACCTTCGTGGAGCTTCTCATCAAGCACGGCATCGGCGTTCGCACCTACCAGGCGCCGATCACGATGGTCGACACCGCCTTTATCGACTCTCTCGCCTCGGCATGAAGCTTCTGCGCCCCGGTCTCATCTCCTACGGGCAGGCGCTCGCCTGGCAACTCGAGCTACGCGAGCGCCTGCAAGAGGGCACTGCCGACGACCCCGTCGGCTATCTGATGTGCCTGGAACACAGCCCGGTCGTCACCCTGGGCAAACGAGGAAGTCTCGACGACATCTTCGGCCTCGACGACCTGCGAGACCGGGGCACCCAGTTCTTTAAAATCGACCGCGGGGGCCAGGCTACCTACCACGGTCCCGGCCAACTGGTCGTCTACCCCCTCATCAAACTCGACAACACGGACTACGGCGTCGTCGATATCATCCGCGGTCTCGCCCGCTGTCTGGGCGATACCCTCGATGAGTACGGCGTCGGTGCGGCGTACGACGACGACCATCCCGGTCTTTGGACCACAGACCGCAAGCCGCAGCGCAAGATCGCCAGTGTCGGCATGCGCGTCTCCGGTGGCGTCACCACCCACGGCGCGGCGATCAATCTGGTCAATGACCTGACCCCGTTTTCGATGTTCGTGCCCTGTGGAATGCCCAACGCACCGATGACCCGACTCGTCGACTGGACCGACGACGACGTCGATCTCGATGACTTCACGGATCGCTTTCTGGAGTACTTCGGCGACTTCATCGACCAGCCCCTGGAGCCGATGACCGCCGATCCACCGCCGAAAGCGCAGTGGGTTGCCCCCATGTCCTTGTAGCTAACGGCGAAGCCTCACCGCCACGTCTGTCGACGACGGCAACTCACGTTCTGCGAATTGCCACCAGCCCCACAACCATCAGAGCTAACCCCACCTGTAGTGGCCCCTGACCTTCGGTGGTGCTGCAACCCAAGAATGTCGACGTCTCTTCTTCTTGCTGCCCTTCCTCGAGTTGCTCGACGATTTCCTCTGTGGACTCCGACTCCTCGTCGTCGAGCGTCCCGATGACGTCGTTCATCTCATCGTGAGCCCTGTGGAGTTTCTCTTCGGAGACCCCTTCGAAGACTCCGCTCACCGAATTATTAGAGCGATTCTTGGCCAGATCGAGGGCCGACACCTCGACGACGGCCTCCTCAGTTACCGGCAACCCCGGTTCGGCGTGGTTGCAGTCGCCGGTCGGTCCGCCGAGTACGACGGTGACCCGATCATCGGTGACATTTTCGAGGTCGGGAGCCA
The DNA here is from genome assembly GCA_964446725.1 of uncultured Bradymonadales bacterium. Taxonomy (GTDB): domain Bacteria; phylum Myxococcota_A; class Bradymonadia; order Bradymonadales; family Bradymonadaceae; genus SLJM01. The sequence continues at coordinate 1,275 of CAYUPT010000286.1, forward strand.
CCGTAAATCGATGCATCTCCTCCTGGCCGTCTTCTTCGTCGGGCTGGGACCTAAACTCAATGACGTAGCGCATATTCCCGGCGTCCGTACGCTCGTCGGTGGCGGCGGGAAATGACAGCGTCCACTGGCGAAAGATCACTGGAAATTCGTCATAGCTCAGCAGATCGAGGTCGACCTCCAGCTCGCCTTCGCCCATCTCGGGGGCCGTGGAGTCCGGTTCGGCGCCGTCGCGAACCGTCAGGTTCGCCGATGGTCCATCGCCGATACTCCACTGGTAGCTCCCGGGCGAAAACTCACCAATTTCGAATTCCACATGCGTCTCACCGGTGCGAATCATCCCATCGACACCGCCGGCCCCGTCGAGGTTCACATCATCGATGGTCACCTCCGAGAGCCCGGCGTAGTTGAGACTCCCGGAGTGACTGAACCACAGATTGGAGACATCGGTGCTCGTACCGTCGCGCGGCACCTGCTGAAGTTCGTCGGTGCAATCGGGATTCATCTCGTCGGCCGCCGCAGTTCCCATCGTCAAAAAGGCGGTCGTCAATATAACGACGCCGGCCATGGCAAAATGGAAATTTGGACTCAACTTCATAACCGCTCCTGGAGACTGAGACGAACACTTACCGCTATCACTCCGAAGAAATATCACACTTCGGTGCCGCGGCGCAGGCGGCATTTTGTCACATGTAGCTGACAAGGCTTGTGCACCGGTGGCCCAAGGCTCACCGGGGCTTCTTTCTCGCCGGGAACGACTGCTTTTTTAGCTCACAAGGCGTATTCCCCGGTAGCACAAGGCATACCGGGGCCTTCCTCCCTCCCGCTCTTCGAGGGGTTCG
>CAYUPT010000286.1:2213-5655 GCA_964446725.1 uncultured Bradymonadales bacterium
CGCATCTAGCTCACAAGGCGTATTCCCCGGTAGCACAAGGCATACCGGGGCCTTCTTCCTCACGCCCTTCGAGGGGTTCGCGCATCTAGCTCACAAGGCGTATTCCCCGGTAGCACAAGGCATACCGGGGCCTTCCTCCGCCCGCTCTTCGAGGGATTGCTCACAAGGCTTGTGGACCGGTGGCCCAAGGCTCACCGGGTCCGTTAAAACTCCAGGCGCTGTCGATGCATATTCCAGTCGGGATGGTTGAATTCGAGAAGCGCACTCGTGGCGCCTTCATCGGGCTGGAAGATGACGTCGGCGTAGCCGTCTTCGTCGGTTTCCACGGCACTGCCGGTGGCGTCGTCGATGACCTCGATGGTCACCTCTTCGACACCGGCGGGGTCCTCGGTCTGAGCGGTGGCGCGATCGACGATGCGAAGCGACACGGTGACCTCTGCGCCACTGTCGTCGATGTCCTCGACCTCTACGCCCAACTCACTGAAGTAGTAGTACCAGCCGTGACGCTGGAAGCTGACATCGGCTTCGTTGAGCGCCGAGCTTCGGGCGGTCATCCGGCTGCGGTCCTGCAGCTCCATGCCGTGGTCCGCCGTCAGCACGACCAGCGTGGAGTCATCGAGCTCGCGGTGTTCCAAAACATCCCCCATGGCATTCATGCGCTGATTGGTCCGGGAGACGACATCGAAGCGCGTCTCGTCGCCGTGAGGCCCATGGGCGTGTCCGGCAGTATCGGTGGACGCCATATTCATGTAGGTGAGCATCGGAATCGGCAGCCCCTCTTCGCCGCGCTCGATATGGTCCTGGAAGAGGCTGGCAAAGGTCTGGATCGTCGTATTGTCCATCACGCCTGTGTAGTCCTCGACGTCGGCTTCCGGCAACTCCACGACACTGTCGCCAATCATCACTTCATTGCCCTCGGCGGGCACGTCAAAGCCCTCCGGTTCGCGATACTCCAGCGAGGCGAAATCGGCGCCCCGCGTCGACGGTTCGTTGATGCTGGCGGTCATCACGTCGTCGTCGAGTCCGCCGTGCGTGCGCTCGACGGCCTCGTACAGCGTCTCGACCGGAAGGTTTTGGTGGGCGCTCCCGAAGAGGTACTCCGTCTCAAATAGCGAACCGATCGGGGCCGCCGAAAGGGCCTGTTCGCGCACCAAAAATCGGTTATCGACCACGCCGTGATGGCCCGCCCAGGCGCCGGAGCCGATGGTATTATGACCGGGAAAGGTATTGGACGGGAAATTCGAGATGGCGCCGTAGCGGTAGCCGACGCCCGATTCCAGAAGCCTGCGATAGCTGTCGACCTCAAAATCCGGGTCATCGGAGAGGGTCTGGTGGAATAATTCGACATTGGTCAGCCCGTCGTTGACGATGATCACCGCCCGATCGGCGACCGGTTCTCCGGCCTCGACGGCGTCGATGGCGGAGTCGGTAAAGACCTCGCTGAGGACCCGACCGTCCTGCCAGCCCAGATAGACGTCATCGGAGAGTCGAAGATCGGGGCCGACGCCGGTGGTGGTATCGACGCCCAACGCAGCGGCGACGGTGGGCGCAATATCGACCTGCCGGACGCCGTCCTCGAGCAACAGCGTGGAGGCGCCGTCGCCCATCTCCTCGACGGTTCCAAACTCATCATCGTCGGCACTTCGAATTCCGGGGCCGGCCATCACCAGCGGTGCCCGACTCTGAAGGGCCCCCAGATTGCCGTGCGTTCCAAAGCCGGCGGTCGACCAACTCGCCGGAAGAACCATCAGGTCTCCGGCCCTGGGATCGTCGAAATTCTGTGCGATGCGCTCCATCGCGAAGGGGTAGTGCATCTGGACGGGGGGAACGAAGGCCAGTCGGGGATCGCCGCTGAGATATCCCTCGTCGCTGTAGCTGACGTTATTGGGATTGGCGCCGGTCTGAAGCAGCTCCTCGTACGTCGAAAGCGCCGTCGGATCGGTATTGCCAAGTGGATTGACACCGGACTGTTCGACGACCTCGAAGTGCGGTGCAGTCCCACCGTTTCCGGCATCGCGCCGGTAGACGATGCGTCCCTCCGGAAGGGCGCCACCGCTGTAGACTTCGTAGTGCACCGTCCCATCGTCCTGGCGACGGGCTGTGGCGACCATGGCGATGTGGTCGTCGCCTCGAAACTCCGGAAGCGCCATCTGAAATAGCTCGTATTGGCGGCTGTCGATGCCCTGCTGTTCCCATCGAAGATGGGAAAGTATCGACTCTCCGACAGCGAGATCGTCCGGACAGCAGTCACCGGCATCGGGGCGCGGCTCCAATTCATCGTCGTCATCGGCGTCGATAAATCCCTCGACGACAATCTGGCGGCCGCTCATCTGCAATTCGACCGGGATATCGCCCTCGTCATCCGGATCGAGAAGCGACAGAATCTGGTCCTCCGAAAGCGGCAACATATCGCCGGCGGTCTCCAGAAGTTCATCGAGCCCCTCGTCGCGGACCACGCCGCTCAAGACCACGTCTTCCAGCCGGTCAACTTCGGTATTGAAGGTCCCCTCCAACACGACATCCTCGACGAGAATACTCAGCCCCTCGGTGAGTGCCGAAAAGCCGCTCAGATCGAGTTCCATCACCTCTGTGGAGGCCTGCATCTCGAGATCGACGGCCTGGCCGTCGAGTCGAGCCTGGTACTGACAGTTCTCGGGGCTGATCGAGCCGTAGTACATCGAATAGACGTCCTGCTCGGTCCCCGGCGTCTCGTCAAAGCCGTAGCCCGTGCGCTCGCCGAGTCCGCCGACCAGATCCAGCGGATCGTCGGTGCCGTCGGTCAACCCATCGGCAAATCACCGCACTGGCGGGATGGAACCGACGTAGTCGTCGGCCACCGGCGCCAGCGATTCCGGCTCGGTGACCTCATGGGTCTCGAGCGCAAATGACTCGCCGGCCGGAAGTCGATAGCGGAGCTCGCAGTCGCCACTATCGCCGTCGTCCAGGTCGTCGAGTTCGACGGCCGGAAACGATTCGTCGGTCTCCTCGACGCAACCGATGGCCCCGACGGCCAACCCCACCGCCGACACCACAGCTCCGATGATCATCCACGGTCGTCGACTCATTGTATCCTTCCTCGGCATATCAGCCATCAATTCGGTTGCTCCCACACCGGCGCTCCCGGTCGCTTTACTCGACGGGGAGCCGCTCGATTTGAGCGCCCAGATTACTCAATTTTTCCTCGATCCGTTCGTAGCCGCGATCGATGTGATGGATATTATAGATGGTACTCTCGCCTTCTGCACACAGCGCAGCAATTAAAAGCGACATCCCGGCCCGCACATCCGGCGACTCCAGCGTCGATCCGTACAGCTGGCTGGGCCCGACGACGACGACGCGATGGGGATCGCAAAATACGATTCGGGCCCCCATATTGATCAGGGAGTCGACGAAGAACATCCGCCCTTCAAACATCTTTTCGAAAAACAGCGCCGTTCCCTTG
>CAYUPT010000287.1:0-5642 GCA_964446725.1 uncultured Bradymonadales bacterium
GCGCAAAGAAGCCGGACAAATCAGCCGGCGAATGCCGATGGGAGTCTTTTTTGACCGCTTCAAAATAAAGGATGTCACCGTGGAGCGATATTCAAGATTACAGCTCCGGATTTTCTACCGTCAGAATTCTAACGGCCGTTTTTTCGAGGAGCCGTTGTATCTGATCGCAGACGCTTCTCGTATACCGGAGGGCTGCGATCGGAGAAGAAAACAACGAATGGGATTTTGAATAAGGCGATGCCGAGACAAGACAACGGGGGGGCGTCACCGTTCGGCGCCAACGTGCGCGGGCCCTGCGGTCGCGGACCGAGGAGGTCGGCACCGACGTCCAAATTCACGGACCTTGACAATCCGGGGGGCTTTTCGGTGTTGTGATGAGCAGACGGAACCTTCAATGAGGTCCGAAGCGATTCGGCATAGAACTTGAATGGATTCTATCGGCGTCGAGCACCGTACGCTGGACGACGTCTAACTGGATCTAAATTCGGTGGTTGCACCGAAGTGATTTTGAGGAGAATGAGAATGGAACGAATATCATCATGGCGACTGGCGCTAGGGACGGCCTTACTGGTCGCGCTCGGCGGCGTCTGGGGTTGTGCTCAGGACGTCGGCGATATCGACCGGACCCAGGCCGATAAAATTGAAAAGGAACTCTTCCAGACCGACGACGAGTGGTATCTGCAGCAGACCGTCGTTGATACCGGAATGGAAGGGGCCAATATGGGCGGTTCGGCCGGCGGGGCCATGATGGCATTCCCGGCACTGGAGAGCGACCTCAAGCGGATTCGGTGGACGATCACTGAAAACATCTTGTACGCGCACTCCACCGTCGAATTGGCCGAGGGCCTCAACGAGGGGTTCGACGAAGAGGACGCGCGACGCGAAGGCGTGGTCGCGGCATTCCCAATTGTCGATCACTTCGATGTCCAGCGTCAGTACAGCTCGTCGACCGGTGAGCCCACGAACGTCATTACCGAAAACCGCTCCGATCGAGAGTGGTACAACCGCGATTACATGCGCGTTGACTGGGGCCGAAACCTCGTCGACGGCTTCCGGATGTTCCAGGGGATGCTCGGATCGCTTTCGCCGGCCGATTACAACGTTCCTCAGGACGATTCCGAGGTTAATCCAAACCGCACCCGCATCGGTGACGACCTGATCGATACGGTCACCGAATACTCCTATGACCCGGATATCTACGCCTGCTACGGCGCCTACGGCATGGACTCGATTTTCGCCTGTGAGGGCGGACGGGTCTCGGTACGGACCTCGATGAAGCCGGTTCCGGACGAAGACACCTACGAGCCGATGAATTACATCGACGCCGACGACATGACCGTCGACGGCGAGCGCGACAGTGCCACGATGCAGACCGTCGAGATCTTCGATCCCGATCTGGGATATCGCGTCGAAGTCGAGTGTAATCAGATGGTCCGCGACTGGTTGATGCAAAATGAAGGTTCCGAATACGTCGACCGATGTGGTGGAGCGAAATTCGATTTCAACCAGCGCTTTGGTTACTTCCGCACAGAGCGCGTCGAATGGGACCGTTACGTCGGCACCTCCGACGATCAACGTCGATACTACGTCAATCGCTGGAATATCTGGCAGACGATGCTCGACGAAGACGGCGAGACACTTCCCTTCGACGAGCGCACGCCGAAGCCGATCACCTTCCACCTCAACGTGGAATATCCGGAATTTATGCTCGATGCCGCAGCTGCGACGGCTGAAGAATGGGACGACGTGTTCCGCGACACCGTCACCACGGCCATGGAGATCAGTGACGACGAGCTCGACGACATTCTCGAGGATGAATACGGCCATGACGAAATGTTCCGGATTGTCCAGAATAGCTGTCATCCCGAGCCGCTTCGCAACTGGTACGAAGAGCACGGCGACAGCCATCCCGACGACCGCAACTCCGTCAATGGGATCTTCGACGATTATATCGGCATCACCACCGCCAACTCCTATATGGTGAATGCCCTGTGGGATCTGTCGCACGAAGCGCGCACCAATATGTGCGCCGAACTCGAATTCGCCACCGAGGCGCGACCCGGCGACGACGAGCGATTCAGCTGGGAGCGCGTCGGCGATATCCGCTACAGCTTCTTTAACTGGGTCGAAGAAGAGACCGGCGTCTGGGCCGGCTATGGTCCGTCGGCCGCCGATCCGAAAACCGGAGAGATCATCCGCGCCAATGCTAACTACGCCGGCAAAAACGTCCGCACCAACGCAACCTACGCCGCGGACCTGATTCAGTATTTCAACGGCGAGTTGAGCCAGGACGATATTCTGTCCGGTGTTCAGATCCGCGACGACCTGTTCAATAACGACCGCGATACCAGCCAGCTTGGGTTGGAGCCCGAAGAGCAACGCGAGATGGCGATGCGAGCCGGTCAGGATCCCAGTGAAATCAGCGCCACAAACTTCGAGGAGCGGCCGGATCTCGACGAGATTGACTCCTTTATCCACAAACACGGAATCGACAAGGTTCAATTCGAGGCCCACCGCGTCGCCGAAGCGGCCAATGAAATGGTCGCTCAGGACGAGCGGATGGTCGCCTTTCTGGAAGAACCTCAGGTCAAAGACTGCCTGTTAAATAGCGCCGAGACGGTGATGGCCGTCCAGGCCGCCGCCACGGGGCGTCACGGTGAGAATTACGACGACGAACAATTCCACCAAGCCTATCTCGATTTCCACACGCCGCGCAAATTTCACGAGCGCCGCGAGCGAGGAGAGCAGATGCTGTCGGAGCGAAGCATCATGACCAGCGATTCCATCGCTCAGGCCGCCGAACAGCTGGTGACCTATCAGGGCGCCGCTGATTTCTTCCGCGGCCAGAGCCGAGATGACATCAAGGAGTATTTCCTCAAAGAGACCTTCATTGGCACCCAGCTCCACGAGGTTGGTCACGCCGTCGGTCTCCGACACAACTTCTCGGGTCACGCCGACGCGCTCAACTATCACGACGAGTTCTGGGAAATTGAACAGGCCGTCGTCGATGGCCGTTTGACGCGAGACGAAGCCTACAGTCTCCAGGGCGATGTCGCCGAGGAGATCCTCGGCCAAGACGACATCCCCTACGCCAGTCAGGCGGAGTACAAAGTCAGTACCGTCATGGATTACACGGCGGATCTGACCGGGCGATTTGCAGGACTCGGAAAATACGACCGCTCGGCGATCAAATTCGCCTACGGCGAGCATGTCGAACAGTGGGATGATTCGGTCGAGCTTCCGAATGCCGTCAATCTGATGGCTCTGCTCAGCGATTATCGCGAGCTTCCGTTGCTATATGCCGAAGAGGACTACGCCGGCGATGACAATGCCTATGCCGAGGGCATCAATATCATTCGCGACGGACGCGAATTCGTGTCCATCGAAGATGCTCGCCAGCAGCGGCGCGCCGATATCGAGGAAAATACGGCTCGCTGGGAGACTTACCAGTTCGACCAGGACGCGCGGCCGGCGATGGACCGCAGCGTGGAGTACGAATTTTGTTCCGATGAGTTCCGCGGCCGACGCCTCGACTGCCACGTCTTCGCCTACGGCGGAAACCAGCAGGAGATGGTCAATCACGCCTTCGATAGCTATCGGGCCTTCCAGACCTTCTGGCGCCACCGTCGTCACAACATCGACCGCAACTACGACAACCTCAACACGTATATGCGGCGGTTGCTCAACACCTTCCAGATTTCGGCGGAGCCGTTTCGATACTTCTCGATTTACCGCTGGACTGACCTCGGCGATTACACCGAGGACCTGATGCGGGCCTCCATCGATGGTTTCAACTTCTACAATGAAATCTTCTCGATGCCCGAACCGGGTCGCCACTGCAAATTCGATGAGAGCCTGTCGGACATCGATCCGCACTGGTTCTACAGCCTGGAGAACACCTACGTGCCGGCTGAATACCACGTCGATGGTGGACAGTGCGCCGACTATATCGATATTCCACGCGGTGTCGGTCACGAATACGACTACTCGTTTACCGACGAGTACAACTATCGCATCGACCGAATCGGGTCGTATATCGACAAGGTTGCGGCGTCTCAGATGATGTTCGACATCAGCGCCGACTTCGCCCAAAGCGCGTTCTTTACGGACTTCCGAGCCACCAATATCTCGTACTGGACGATCTTCCAGGATGAGATGCTCGACATGATGAGTGGTGTCTTGCTCGGCGACTACCAGCGCTTCGGTGCGCGGGTTAACGGCGGCAAACTCGATGTGCCACAGCCCGTCGATCCCAGTGGTCTGAGTCGCTATCGCGATGATGTGGACGACGATACGCCGCGGGTATTCACACCGCAGTCGGTCAACCACGAGTTCAATCTGTTGGCCGGTGGCTTCCTGTACAACTCGACCTGGCAGGACCGCGCCGTAGACTTCACGCACTACGTCAAAGTGGCTACGACCGAGCAGGAGAGCCAGGAGTTCGGCGACGAGGTCGACACCGTCGAGTTCGTCCATCCCATCACCCAGCAGGTGTACACCGCTGCTGATATCGAGGGGCGAAGTGTTGGGGCGCGCATGATTGAGCGCACCAATGAACTCGCCGATCGCTATCTCGATCTCAAAGAGACGCTCGAGGAGGCTGAAGCCAACGGCGAGATGTCGGATGCCCAACTCGCCGAGCTCGATACGGCCGTCGATCAGCGAAAAGAGCAAATGCAGGATATGGTGGCGAGGCTTGATATGTCTCGATTCGCCATTGAGGCCACGCGCTCACTTCGCTAATGGCAATCGAAGTGCCGGGTGACTCATTTGGAGTCGCCCGCCTTCCGCTACAAAAACCAACGGCCCGCCGTTTCCGGCGGGCCGTTGGTGTTTTGGGGGGCGCAGTGGATGGGACCGGCGTCAGGAAAAGCGAGCCTGGATGAGTGTTTTATGGGCATCGAAGATCGTATCCAATTCCGATTTGACGGCGCGATTCAAAAAGAGGCCCATTCCCGTCGGTGCGTCGAGCGAAAAGTGCATCACCATTTCAATATTGGTGGTTCCGTCGGATTGCTCGCTGAGACGGATATGACCTTCGTTTTCGTAGTAGTCGTGCCAGTGGTCGGGGACGTCGGGGACGATCTCCGTGGAGATAAAAGTCTCTTCGATATCCACATCCCAGATTTCGTCCCAGGAGACGCTGTCCGGTGCTTTGTCTTTGAAGCGGCGGAGGGGTCGGGGCAGTTGTGTCGGCGCCGTGTAGCGACAGACGCGGCGCTTGATACCACTGCTGAGTTGTTCGAGGGGCCGGGTTTCGATCTTGGATACCTTGTCGAGGCGCGTCTGGAGCTGAGTGGTGTAATCCCCAGAGAGCAGGAATGCGACGATGTCGTCGGCCGATGCGTCGACGGTGAACTTGTGTTCGACTTCTTTCATGGATTTGGCTCCCGAGTTGGCAGTAGCAATTCAGTATCGTTGAGCAACACACCAATGATTGACACATTTCACGGATTCGACAACGTAACTGTTGAGGGGGCCCTGCGCAGAGCCGTCGGTATCGCGGTATGAGGTTTCCCGGTGCCCCCTCAGCCTCCGCTGCGCTCCGGCAGCTCCCCCACGGGGGAGCCGACTTCTAGGAGGTAGCGGCGGTATGAGGTTTCCCGGTGCCCCCTCAGCCTCCGCTGCGCTCCGGCAGCTCC
>CAYUPT010000288.1:0-5621 GCA_964446725.1 uncultured Bradymonadales bacterium
CGGCCGATGAGCGGATCGATGAGCCCGTCGCGGGCCCGTTCGACGAGGTTCGAGCAGTAGGTCTCCAGAGGATTCTGGACCTCTTCGTCGTCGTCCTCCAGTCCCGTCGGGCCCTCCTCCCAGTCCGAGGAGTCGTCCTCGAAGGTCGGGTCGTCGTCGCCGGCGCCGGAGGTCGATTCGTCGAGCTTCGAGACTCCGTGGCTGATGTAGCTGACGACGTCCAGGCGGGTGATGCCCTGGTTTTCCAGAAAGTAGACGGCGTGGCTATCCGGTTCGCTAAACAGAGCAACCAGAACGTTGCCGCCGTCGACCTCGTCTTTGCCCGACGAGCGCACATGCATGATCGCGCGCTGCATCACGCGCTGGAAGGCGACGGTCTGGACCGGCTCGGCGACGGCGTCGGAGGGAAGTCGGTCGAGCTGGTCGTCTAAAAACTGGTCCAGATCGCGGATAAGCTGGTCGAGATCGGCACCGGTGTGGCGCAAGATTGAGCGCGTCGTCTCGTCGAAGCAAAGCACATACAACAGGTGCTCGAGCGTCAGGTATTCGTGACGTCTTTGCTTGGCTTCGCGGACGGCGGCATAAAGGGCGATTTCGAGATCTTTTTGTATCATGAGGCTGACTCCGGCAGAAGGTCGGTCATCGGGGGGACGTCCGGACCGCACCATCCTATTCGGGTTCCATTGTGACCATCAGTGGGTGGCCTTCTTTGCGAGCGTAGCCGATGGTCTTTTCGACCTTCGTCTCCGCGATCTGTCGGGTGTAGACACCGGCAATGCCGGTACCTTTTTTGTGGACGCGCAACATGATCTGGGCGGCTTCGGCCGGCGATTTATCGTAGAGCGTCTCCAGGACATGGACCACAAATTCCATCGTTGTATAGTCATCATTGTGAAAAAGGACCTTGAATCGACGGGGCTTCTTGGTCTTTTGTTGTTGGTCGGGAACGACATCGGTTTCCGTTTCGTGCTGACTCACACCGCGACTCCCATCGTCTTCAATGAAGTGTTCAGAGCGCACAGTGGTTGAGCCGGCGATGGGACCGAGACGCCCGGCACATTCGAGTACAAACCGTATACGACGGGACCATCGAGTTGCGACACGTCACGTCAGGTGACGTCCACATTACCGAAACTAAGCGCCGATTGCTCGATCCCAAGGTCTTAACGCCGGTACCGGTTCCATCGTATGCAACCACTGAACAGGTAAAATTATGCCGACATTGCCACTGGACGACCCGCTCGACTGGTTCGATCGCTGGATGGACAAGGCCCGATCGTCGCCGGAGCCGGAGCCGACGGCGATGAGTCTTGCGACGGTCGATAAGCGAGGTCATCCGACAGCCCGCATTGTGTTGCTCAAAGACTACGACCGCAAGGGATTCGTCTTCTACACCAATTTAAACAGCGCCAAGGGCCAGCATCTTCGCGACTGTCCACAGGCCGGAATCTGTTTTCTTTGGAAGGAGTTAGGCTATCAGGTCCGCATCCGGGGAGGCGTCGAGCAGGTCGAAGACGCGGTGGCCGACGCCTACTTTCAGTCCCGGCCGCGCGGCTCGAAGGTCGGCGCCTGGGCGTCGCGCCAAAGCGAGCAGCTCGACGGCCGCTCCACGCTCGAGGAGCGCGTCGAGCACTTTCGCCACAAATTTCGGGACCAGCCGGTGCCCCGGCCGCCGTTTTGGTCGGGGTTTCGGGTGACGCCGGAGCGATTCGAATTCTGGAAATTAAAAGCCGACCGCCTGCACGACCGCTGGGAATTTGTGCCGGCTCAAGACGGCGACGACGTAAGCTGGCAGCGCCATCGGCTCTATCCTTAAGTTCGCCGGCGGCGTGGCCAATTGAAGCGCAGGCAACGCCGGGCTATGGTGGCGGGAGCAGACCACAGTGCATTGATCGTTCTGCCGGGCGGGAGTCGCCGGTAGAGCCCGGCCTTTACAGGAGCTGACCGATGACGGACCAACAGCAGGGAAGTTACGCCGCAGAGGCGATATCGCTGATGAAATCGACGGTGCCGCTGCTGGTGACGCGCATGGGGATCTACGCCGTCTTCGGCGCCGTCGCGCTGGCCTGGTTTGGCTTCTGGGCCGGCCTGGCGCTGACGCTGGGTTATTTTTTGGAGTCGGTCGTCGGGGTGATCATCTGTCTGATCCTGTCGCTCGGCTTTGCCTGGCCGCTGTGGCGTCTGGCCAGAAAATACGTGCTGTATCTGGTGCGGGCACCCTATGTGGCGGCGATCACGGAGTTGATGATGGGCCGAGATGTGCCGGAGGGCTTCGGGCAATTCGGCTACGGCAAAGAGATCGTCGAGAAATACTTCGTCGACGTCTCGGTGCTGTGGATCGTCCACGAGGCCGTCCAGGGTGTGGTGCGCACCTTTGCGCGAACGGTCATGAGTTTTACGCGCTGGCTTCCCGGCTCGCTTAAAAAATTGCGCAATATGGCGATCAAGATCGTCCATCGCGCAGGAATCTACGTCGACGACGCCGTCTTTTCGTATACTATCGCCCAGCGCAATCCGAAGGCCTACGAAGGGGCGACGGACGCTCTTTTGCTGTATGCCGAAAATCCAAAGCCGATCTTGATGACCGCCGCCAAAACGTATGTCATCGGCAAGGTCATCACCGGTCTGTTGAGTCTGTTATTTATCGTGCCCACCCTGCTGATTGTGGGTGTCATTGGAAGCCAGATCGGGGGCGCGGCCTCGGAGTTGGTGATGATCTTCGGGGTGGTTATGGCGATCTTTGCGGCCCACATCACGGAGTTGGCGCTCTTTGAACCCTTTGCGCTGGCCTATGCGGTGGTGACGTTTCACCGCGAAACCGAGGGCCAACAGCCCAATCCGGAGTGGCAAGAAAAGCTCGAGGGGGCCAGCGACAAGGTCAAAGAACTCTTCGACCGACGCGGCGAGATGGCCGATCGGATCGGCGAGACCGTCGGCTCCGGCGTCGATGAGATGGCCGGTCAGCAACATCAGGCCGCCGGCGTTGGCGATCGCTCCGAATAAGTGACCGGCGTCGATGGTTGTTGAGTTGAATAGTCACCTGCTGTACCTATTTGTTGCGCTGCAACACCAATCCTGGCGCCGGCCTGCGACAAGGCCGGGGCGTACCACTTGATACCGAGGAGTCATTGATGAAACCGAATCAAAAGATCTTTGTCGTCGGCGGCGATTTGACCCAGTTTATCGGCAAATTCCATCCCGACTTTATCTGGAAGGGCCACGAGGATTTCGGCGAAAAGGAAAATCCGACCCTCGAGGACTACATCGTGGACTCCATTCGCGGAGCACTCGACAAGACCGGCGTCGACGCGGAAGCGATTGATCGCGGATTTGTCGGCAACTTCGCCGGCCAGCTCTTTTCGAATCAGGGCCACCTGGGGTCGATGGCCGTGCGGGCCGACGAGGCGTTTAACGGCAAACCCTTTGCCCGCGTCGAAGGGGCCTGTGCGTCCGGCGGACTGGCAGTGTTGTCGGGTATCGACGCGTTGCACGCCGGAAGCGACGTCGTGCTCGCCGCCGGTGCTGAAGTCCAGACCACGGTCAGCGCCCGCGAGGGAGCCGGCTATCTGGCCCGCGCAGCCCACTGGGAAAAAGAGCGGAGCATCGACGAATTTACGTTTCCGGCGATGTTTGCCCGCCGCGCCAAGCACTACAAAGAGGCCTTCGGGGCCACTGACGAGGACATCGCCCACGTCACCGTCAAGGCCTACGAAAACGCCAATAAGAACCCCTACGCCCACATGCGCGAAGTGCCGATGAGCTTCGACAAGGCCAAAAGCGCCGGGGAAAAGAACCCCAACTTTTTGGCCAACGAAGAGCTCAAGCCGCATCTCAAGATGTCCGATTGCTCCCAGGTCAGCGACGGCGGAGCGGCCATCGTATTGGCCACCGAAGACGGACTGGACCGACTGGGCGTGTCGGCCGACGACTGCATCGAATTGGTCTCCTACGGCCAGGCCACCGGTCCGCTGGGCGATGTCGACGACTACACCGAATTGGGCACCACCAAAGAGGCCGTCTCGCAGGCCTACAGAGACGGCGAACTGGACGCCGATGATATCGATGTCGCCGAAGTCCACGACTGCTTTGCGGTGACCGAATTGTTGATGTACGAGGCCTTGGGCTTCGCCGACGCCGGTCAGGGCGCCGAATTGGCTCGCGACGGCGAGACGGCGATCGACGGCTCGATTCCGGTCAATACCGGCGGCGGGCTGCTCGCCTTCGGCCACCCCGTCGGCGCCACCGGCGTCAAGCAGGTCCTCGAGATCTACCGCCAGATGAAAGGCCAGTGCGGCGACTATCAGATCCCGGAGACGCCTTCGGTGGGACTGACCGCCAATATGGGCGGCGACGACCGCACCTCGGTATGCATGGCCTTTAAAAACCGCGGCTGATTCGTCGGCTCGCCGCGATTGACGTCACCAGAGCCCCGCCGGACTTCGATGGTCATCGAAGTCCGAGTGGGGCTTTTGTCGTGCAACCGGAAGCGACGAGGATTCGGGGCCGCTGTCGGTCCCGCAGTTCAGTCGTTATGGTGGCGGCGCAAGCCCGGACCGAGACCCCGGCGATCACACCAGGCAGGGAGTACAGATGGCCACCTATGTAGTCGGCGATATTCACGGATGTTTCGACGAGTTTCAGCGCCTTCTCGACAAACTCGACTTCGGCGACGGCGACCGGCTGTTGCACACCGGTGATATGGTCAACGGCGGTCCCGACTCCTTAGCAACGGTGCGCTGGTTTGCCGAACACGACGATGTGGCGACGACGGTTTTGGGCAATCACGACCTGCATCTGCTGGCGGTGGCCACCGGCTGTCGAAAGCCGCGAAGCAAAGACCAATTCGACGACGTCTTACAGGCCCCGGATCGCGACGAACTCGTCGACTGGATCCGACGCCAGCCGCTGTTGGTCGAAATGGGCCAGCGAGTGCTGGTACACGCCGGGTTGTTGCCGCATTGGACCGTCGAAGAGGCTCGGGAGGCGGCCCGGGACATCGAAGAGTTGTTGAGTTCTCCGAAGCCCGAGCAATTGTTGAGTGCGATGTACGGGAATACACCGCGCAGCCTGGGGGACGCCGAATCACTGGAGGAGCGCTGGCGGGTGATCGTCAATGCCTTGACCCGGATGCGCGTGCTCAGAGATAACGGCGATCTCGACTTTTCGTTCAAGTCGACCTACGGCGAAATTCCGGAAGGCAAAACGGCGTGGTTCGATGTCGACGAGCCGGCCTGGGAGGGCCACCAGATCATCTGCGGCCATTGGTCGGCGCTGGGGCTGTACCGCAGCGAGCGCGTCATCGCCCTCGACTCGGGCTGTCGATGGGGCGGAGCATTGACGGCGTTTCGCCTCGATGACGACCAGGTCATTCAGGTCGACGCCAACCGCGAGCCGGTGTTCGACTAAATTGACGTTCGACTTAGTCGATCACGTTGGGACTGCGAGAGCGACAAAGAAGTGGCCTCCGCGACATGGGGCCGGGGGAGAATGCCAGTTAGACACCGGGGCTGAAATCGCGGACGCGCTGCAGCCGAGCAGGAGCCAGCAAAACCAGACGATGACAGTCGGCCTACGTCGCGTTGCTCCTCGTCCGACCAGGGGATGTCATCGGCTCCAACACC
>CAYUPT010000289.1:0-1327 GCA_964446725.1 uncultured Bradymonadales bacterium
GAGCGCCGGCGGCCTCGCCGGCATTACGCCAGCGGCGTAATGGTGTTGGAGCGCCCGCGGCGTAATGGTGTTTAAGGGAGCGCCGGCGAGCGCCCTTGCCATTAAAGTCCATCGATGATGCTCTGGGGGCACGCACTACAACACAATTACCCATTCGGGACTTAATTCGATGAAATATCTCGTTGGAATCTTCGCTGCCGCCCTCGTGATCGCCGGACTGTATCCGACAGTCGACAAAGAGGAGCAATTCGCCATGGAACTTCAGGCCTGTCAGGAGGCAATGGCCTCCGGAACCCCGTCGGCCTGCGATCTGTACGGTAAGATCGAAATCGTGGATAACTTCGGTGACGTTCAGGTCGAGGAGGTCAACGCCCATGCCGATCTAAAGGTCGAGTGGGTCGACAACTTCGCCGATTCTCCCGGAGAGTGGGAAAAGGTCGACAACTTCGGCGACTACCAGGTCGAAATCGTCGATAACTTCGGGGATTACGAAGTGGAATTCGTCGATAATTTCCCGGGATGTGACTGATCAACGACAGCCCATTATCGAGGGGGGACACCGTGGAGCGCCGGGATATAGCAGGGGCTGTGCGGCCACTGCGGCTGATGATCTACGACGCGACCTGTCGGGGGCGGCCCTGGTTTTGGGGGCTTACCCACAGTTGGATCGTCGGCGGCTGGTGGTACCGGTTGCGCGGGTGCATCGACGGGTATCGCGGCGTGCGCTCGTGGTCGGAGGCGCTGGACTGGCTGGCGAGTGTTGAGCCGGGGCGGCCGATCGAAGAGATCCAGTTCTGGGGCCACGGAAAGTGGGGCTGTGCCAGAGTCGACGGCGAGGCGTTAGACTTCGGCGCATTGAGCGAGGGACACCGCCATCGGCCGAAGCTCGAGGCCGTCGCCGATCGGATGGACCCCGCAGAGGGGCTGTGGTGGTTTCGCACCTGCGAGACCGTTGGCTGTCGGGCGGGCCACGAATTTGCGCGGCGCTGGTCGCGCTTTTTTAATTGCCGGGTCGCCGGTCATACCTACATCATCGGCCCCTGGCAGAGCGGACTTCACTGCATCGGTCCCGGAGAACAGCCGGACTGGCCGCTCAATGAGGGACTTGCCGAGGGGACGCCGGACAATCCGAAAACCGCGCAGTGGTCCGGTCCCTTTGAGCCCAATACGATCACCTGTCTGCACAATGACCATCCGGAACTGCGGCGTCGGTAGAGCCGTCGTTGGTGGCGACGTCGCCGCCGGGAGTCTCTGCCGGTTGCGTCAAATCGCATTGGACGGCAAACTGTGGGAGACGTCACCTGCGAGTCGCCGGTGCCAGTGATAA
>CAYUPT010000289.1:1427-3842 GCA_964446725.1 uncultured Bradymonadales bacterium
GATAAACGGTTTTGTTGACGCAACGTTTTCGGGAGCTCTCTCTATGCTGATCGGGTACAACAACGACGTCGAACACCGCGGGATGACGTTTCATATCCAGACCGAGGACCGAGGCGCTTCGGATAATCGCATCGAGACCCAGCTCTTTCAGGGCGGTGCGATTCTCGACACCAAAATTACGTCCTACGAAGAGATCGTCGAAGGGCTGGAGGGCGAGGCGAGAAATAAAAAAATTAAATCCGTCATGAAGGCCAGTCACCGAAGCCTATTCAAGAATCTACTGGCCGGAAAATACGACGAGCAGGTCGGTCTGGAGCCCGTCGAAAAATCGGACGAAGAATTGCGGGAGACCTTCAAGGACAAAGTCCAGGACTTCCAGCCCGGTCAAGACCGCGTTCCGCAGGCCGCCGTCGAACTCGAAGAAGAAGGGATCGAGGCCCTGGAGCAAGAGGCGGAGATGGAGGGCTTTGAGGACCCGGCCGACGAAGACCACATGGGATTGTCAAAGCTCAAGGACCGCCTCGAGGATATCGACGGAGACGGCGACGACGACGCCGAACCCGATGTCGAGGAGATCGATATCGAACTCGGCGATGGAGATTCGGGCACCGGCAGCGCTTCGGCTGCTGGCGCCGCCACCGAATCCGACGAGCCGGAGACGTCGATCATCGATCCACCGTCGGATGTCGCAGAGATGTCGTCGCCATCGGAGTCGTCGACGGCGACGGCGACGGCCACGGCGCAGTCAGAATCGAAGTCGAAACCAACACCGAAGCCAAAACCAAAAACGAAGTCGGCATCGAAATCAACGTCGTCGGGCGATGCGCCGGAAGTAACCGCCGATACCGACAAGCTGGAGACCGTCAATGTGTCGGCCGACGATCTGGATACCGATCGCCTCGACACCCAGCGGCTGGAGAATATCGAGGCGTCCTGGAGCGATGACGATGAGGATGCCGAGCCGTCGACTACGCCGGATATCGCAACCACCGGTGTCACCGCCTGGACGGGATGTCCGGAACCCGATGAGGACCTGTCGATTGTGGAACTCGTCGAAGAGCAATTGTCGAAGTGACGGCGTCGCCGTCGGATTCGAACCACTGCATTCATTTCTGTTGTCGCCTCCCCTCCGCCGGGCGACGCTTCTGTTAAACAGCACGGGCCGGTTGGGCGCAGTTGGCGCCGGTGGGACTCGCTGTTGAAATACGCCTCAATGATCGCTCTTTACGACATCGCAATTGCGACGACGGACGGTGAACCGCCGGTGATCAGCGGCCTGTCGCTGTCGGTCGACGAGGGTGGATGGCATGAGATTGTCGGTCCCTCGGGAAGCGGCAAGACGGCGCTATTTGAGGTGATGACACTTCGACGACGGCCGACGGCGGGTAAATTGATCGTCGCCGGTCGCAATGTGGACCGGCTCAAAGAAGGGGGATTGGCGGAAGTGCGTCGCCAGATCGGAAGCTGTGAACAACAGCCGACGCTGTTGAGCCGGCGCACAGCCGTGGAAAATACCGTGTTGCCCATGGTGGTTCGCGGTGAAACCGAGCAGGCCGTGGAGGCCGCCGAGGAAGTGCTGGGCTTTCTGGGAGTGATGCCGCAGCGCGATCTGGCGGTCGACGCGCTATCCGAACAGGACCAGATTCTCGTCGGTGTGGCCATGGCCACCGTCGGTGCACCGCCGCTGATTGTTATCGACGGCGTTCACGAATCGCTGGAGCCGGCGGTGCGAGGCGTGGTGTTGTCGTGGCTGGAGCAGCTTCGCGACGACGGAAGCACGGTGGTTATATTGGGCCGTCGGCCGATGAATCGGCGCTCCAATCCCGTATTGTGGAGGCTTCGCGAGGGCAGTTTGGAGCGGACCGGCGAGGTCGACCGATGTTGAGATCGCCGCTGGAGGCCTTTGGACGACAGCGACTGGTGACGGCGACGTCGATGCTGGCCCTGTCGGTCGCCCTGTGGATGATCGCCGGCCTCGGCATTGCCTTTATTCAGCTGGAGACGGCCGCCGAAGAATGGTTCGAGCAATTCGTGCCCGCCGTGTATCTGGAGGCCGGTGTCGATGGGCCGGATGTGGCCTCGATTGAGAGCGAAATCGAAGGCTGGTCCGAGATCTCAGCAGTCGACGTCGAGCCGCCGGAGGCATCGCTTCAGCGACTCCGGCAACACCTGGGCGACGACGAGGTTCATCGACTCGGCATCGACGAGGCGATGATGCCGACGAGAGTCGTCGTTCATCCGCGCTGGTGGCGGCCGGGCCAGATCGATGTGACCTCCAGAATCCGGGCCCTCGAGGTGCGGGAGTACGTCGTCGCCGTCGATGTGCCGGAGAGCGAGGCCGTCCTGTGGGTTGAACGGGGCCGGCTGGTATTTTTCGGCGTTGGACTGGCGGCGGCGCTGGGGTTGGTGGCGGCG
>CAYUPT010000289.1:3942-5605 GCA_964446725.1 uncultured Bradymonadales bacterium
CCGGCTGGTATTTTTCGGCGTTGGACTGGCGGCGGCGCTGGGGTTGGTGGCGGCGTTGTTGGCGATGGCCATGGCACTTCGGCGCTTCCAGGAGCGGGAGCGCCAGGAATATCATCTGCTCGAGGTCTTCGGCGCGACTCCGACGGCGCTCCGCGGGCCGACGATTTGGCGGGGCATGGTTCTGGGAGCGGCGGCGGGCTTGGTGGCCGCACTTGGATTGCTGCCCTGGTCGATCGCCGTTCAGGGATGGGTCGTGGAGACCGTGGGCCACGGAGCATTTTCGGCGCTTCGTTCGGCGCTGTGGGCCGCGGCGGTGGTGCCGATCGGAGCGGCCATCGGCGTCGTGATAGGTTGGTGTTGTCGCCGTCCCAGGGCAGTGGACGACGCCAGTACCGAGCAGAGCGACGGATTACTTCAGTGGAGACGAGAATCACCGTGAAACAGCGAATCCTGACAGCAGTGGTTGTGGCGGTGGTCGTCGGCTGGGCGGCGGTGGCGGTGGCCGGCGAGCGCGGCTGGTTTGAAACGCTGGACGCTGTGGAGCGGCAAGCCGATGTCTCCTCGGAGCGCGCCGTCGATATCCGCCGGCGAGCCGACGAACTCGACACCTATCTCGACGAGGAGATCGCCTCTCCGGAGACGGCCCGCCGGGCCACCGAACAGCTTCGGCGCGATGTATCGGTGCGAGTCGCCGAGTGGGACGTCGCCGTTCGCCGCGCCGGGCGGCTGTCGGCAACCGGCGGTGCCGACGACAGTCGGGCCATGGGCCGGGCCCTGGAGTTGGCCGATGCCCCGGCCGACGACGAGTGGCGCAACCAGGTCGAAGTACTGCGCGAAGTCGACGAGGGCATCGAGTATACCGAGGCGTTGTTGACGCGGCGCGGTCAGCTCGACATCGACTACGCCTACCGGCGAGCCGTGGAAGCGAAGTCGCAACGCGAAATGGAGTTCGTCGCCAATGAGGCCGCCGAGCACGACGACGAATTGCAGGCCGAAATCGAGCGGCTGGCCGCCGAGCTCGACGCGTTGCTCGACGGGCTCAATCCGCTGCCGTCGGAGGACGACTTTCACCGCAACAAAGGGGCGTTGATTCCGCCGGTCAGCGCCTCCCCGGATCACCCATTTGGTCCGCGCCAGCGCGAGGATTCGTTTACGGAGAATCGCCACACCGGCGTAACCTACATGATCGAGCCCGGCGCCGCGGTTCGAAGCGTCGCTGACGGCACCGTCGTCCGCGCCGAACGATTGCCCGGCTTCGGCAATACGGTCATTGTCGACCACGGCGATGAGTACCACTCGATCTACGCCCATCTCGAGGAGTTCGAACAGCAGGAGGGCGACGACATCGAGGAGCGAGACGTCCTGGGCCGCTCCGGCGAATCCGGCAGTCTCGAGGGACCGAAGCTGTATTTCGAGCTGCGCCGCCAGGGCCGCCCCGTCGACCCCGAGGAGTGGTTCGTCTCTGATTGATGGGTTGGCAGGTGTCGCGGGAAAAGCAATAGACGCCTCCGGCGTAATGGTGTTTAAGGGAGCGCCGGCGGCTGTGGTGGAAAAGCAATAGACGCCGGAGGCGTCAAGCCACCGAGGCCGGAGGCGCACCAGAGGCCCGCGGCGTAATGTTGGAGCGCCGGCGGCCTCGCCGGCATTACGCCAGCGGCGTAAT
>CAYUPT010000290.1:0-5604 GCA_964446725.1 uncultured Bradymonadales bacterium
CACCTTTTTCGTGGCCAAACAATTCCGATTCGAGCAGACTTTCGGCCAGCGCCGAGCAATTGACTTTGACGAAGGGCCCACCGGCCCGCGGAGACGCGCGATGAAGTGCCCGGGCCACCAACTCTTTGCCCGTTCCGGACTCTCCGTGGACAAACACCGTGCTGTCGCTGTCGGCTGCCTGTTCGACCCGCGATAAAACCTGTTGCATCGGCGGAGAATCACCGACGATCTCGGAATCGAATTCCCGAGCACAGTCGCGCCGCAGCATTTCGTTTTCATTTTCCAGTCGCTCGGCATGTCGGCGCTCCTCGGAAATCCCCAGCGCTCGCTCGACCCGGGTTCGCAACAACTCCGGCGGAAAGGGCTTGGCAATAAAATCGAAGGCCCCGGCCTTCATCGCCTCCACAGCCCGCTCGATACTGCCGAAGGCGGTCATGATGATCACCATGGTGTCCGTCGACGACGACTCGATGGCGCGCAATACGTCCATGCCGTCGACGTCATCCATCTTGAGATCGGTGATCACCAACTCCGGTTCCCTGCGTTCAAATACCTCGAGTCCGCCAGCTCCTCCGGCGGCCGCCACCACGTCGTGCTCCATGCGCTCCAGTACTTCGACGACGCCCTCGCGCAGCGTCTCGTTGTCGTCGATCACCACAATTGTAGCCATCACGCCACCTCGCCTCTTACCTCGGCCATCCACTGCTTCGACGCGGGGCTATCCAAGCCAGCCCTCAGGAACCGATCGCTGTGGTTGTCCATCGTCCGATATGTCATCTGCTCGAGTCGTCACATTGTCATCGAAGGGAACGATCAATCGAACGGTGGTCCCCTCGTTGACCACACTATTAATTTCGAGTTCGCCGCCGTGTCGCTCCACGATTTTACGCGTCAGCGCAAGGCCCAGTCCACTGCCCTGCTCACGCGTCGTATAAAAGGGCCGACACAACTGCTGGAGCTGCTCCTGGGCAATCCCGCAGCCGTCATCGACGACTTCGATACAACGGTCGTCACCGTCGCCAACGCACCGAATCACCACCGTGGCACCTTCTTTGTCGCCACTGGCCTGCACGGCGTTGCGCACCACATTGATCAGAGCCCGGCGAAGCTGCCCGCAATCGACGGTCAACTCCAGGTCGGCGCCGATGTCGACTTCCAGCCTGCAACCGCGGTCTCGGGCCTCCTGTTCGACCAACTCCACGACCTCGTCGATAATCGAAGCGGCCTGGACGCGCTCGATGGACAATTCACCGGGACGGGCAAATTCCAAGAAGCTGTCGACGACGTCCTTGAGATACGCCAATTCCCGCTCGATGCGCTCGACCTTCTGGAGCTCCTGCTCTCGCCGTTGGTCAGTATGGCTCTCCAGATCTTCTCTGAGCAATCCGCAAAATAACTCCATTCCACCCAGCGGGTTTCGCACCTCGTGGGCAATGCCGCTGAGCATCATCTGCATTTGTTCATCGCGCTCGACGATGGACTGACGCATCTCCTCGAAGGAGGCCATCAGAAAATCGAATTCCTCGGTCTGCGTCCAGTCCCGGCGGGCCTGTCCGACGACGGGCGTCTGGAGATCGCCGTCGGCCAGTCTCTGGGCTCCGTCGACCAATGTGTCGACAGGACGGAGCAACCAGCGCGAAAACCAGATCCCGATCACGGCCACCACTGCAATTCCAAGAGCGCCCAAAAGCGTCAACACGGTGGCCACGCCCGTCAACAGATCGAAGTAATCGGCACTGGCCTCGACACCGACGGCGGCCACGGTTTCACCGTCGTATACAATCGGCGCGTAGGCCCGCTTGTGCCGTGTTCCATCTTCGCTTCGGTACAGCGTTCCCGACGTCGCAATCTGTTGGTCGAACGCCTGTTGGACTTCGCTGCGATCGGCGCCGATTCGGTACAGCGTCTCGCCAAACCCCTCGGTCTCCCCGGTGTCGACGAGACGCCGCGACTGATCGTCGAAGATAAAGACTCGTTGGACGTCGCTGTGTTCTTCGACATCGGCCAGGCGCCGGGTCAACCGCTGGCGGACTCGGTTCATCGATTCATCGAGTCGACCGATCTGAGCAGCATCGAGTCCCTCCGACATATCGACGGCCAGCACCTGTGCGACGGCTTCGAGGCGCCGCTCCATTTCATCTTCAAACCCCTGACGTCCCGCCAGATATGCGACACCGACCAGGACCAGTACGATGACTGCCGTGGGAACCACAAACGCCAGATTGAGTCGATCTCGCAACGTCTTCATGCATACTCCGAAGCTCCAACAACCCCGCAGCGCAGAGCATCGATGACGACAGACGGAATTGACACTGTTTCACACCGAAGGCTATCCTCGCGACGGTATCCAAAGCAACCACTGCCCATCGGTCCGGGTCCTGATGAACGACGAGGAACAAAACGATTCTGCCTGCGGAGGCGACACTCCAGCAGAGGCCGACGGCTCCCCGGCCGCCGACGATGACGCCGAAACGCGGGACTCCACACTGATCGGCCAGGGCTTCGAACTACCATCTCCCTCGGGCGACAGGTCGGATGAAGATGATCCGGAGTCGGCGGCCGACGAGTCACCGGGCGTCGTACCTAGCTCGCTGTCCAAACGGCTCAAACAGCTGGCGGCCGACTCCCAGACTGACCCGCCACCGGCCAGCGACGAATCGGCCTCAATGCCAGAAGCCTCCGATTCTCCCCCCGTCACCGACTCGGAGCCCGATGATAGCGAGCCCGATGACAGCGAGCCAGACTCCGGAAGCGGGCCCGACGCCGACGCCGATAGTACATCCGATTCCGGCAGCGAGTCCGACGACAGCGAACCCGACGACAGCGAATTAGACTCCGACAGCGAAGAGAGCGCCGACGCCCCCACCGATCGCCTCGAGTCCATGCCGTTTGACATCGGCGACGAAACCGACCCTCAACACGGTGAAGGGCGAGCCGGTGACGACGCCGAAGCTGGAATTTCTTCGACCGGCACGCAGCGCTCGACCCATCAGATGCATTCCCCGGTCGATGCGCAATCCGCGGAGCCGGAGGGCGATGATTTTGCCGTGGAACCCACGGTCCTCACCGACACGTCCGCACCGCATTCACAAGAGGACACCGACGACGATGGGCCGGATACCGACGTCGACGATTTCGACGTCGACCCCACGATGATGATCTCTGAAAGCGACGCCGGAGTCGACGTCGATCAGGGCTCGTCTGGCGAATCCCCATCCGGTGAATTCGACGGTGAGAAGACACAGCTTTCGGAACCCGTATTTTCATCAGCAGACGACATCGTCCCCGATTCCCCGGCAGACTCGCAGACCTCGCCTGAACCAGAATTCACCGGCGAAAAAACGGAGATCAGCGACTCCATCTTCTCTGCAGAGGCCGACGATTCCGACCCCGAGATAACCTCGCCGCAAGACAGCACGTCAGCACAGAGCGACACACCGGATCAGCCAGCGGAGTTCGACGCTCCGAAAACGGAAATATCTCCCGGCTTTTCTCCACCTGACGGACCCGACAGCGCCCCTTCCGATAGCGACGCTCAAGGCCCCGAGCCCTGGGTTGTCGAAGATACGGATGCATCGTCGCCACCGCGCGCGGCTTCCGGCGACTCCGATCCCGATCATTCTTCGGATAACCCGTCGCCGACATCTGAGATCGCGCGCGCAGAGTCGTCGCCCTCCTCCTCGACGTCGGAACAAGCCCCCGACGACTCGACCTTCGAGGCCGGCTCTACCGAACTCTTCGATAGTCCATTCGAAAATGACCCCATCTGCCCCCGGCTGACCACACTGGAGGGCCCGGCGGTTGGTCAAGATTTTTTCATCGATCACAGCCGCAACACCGTCGGTCGGGCCACTGACAATACGGTCGTCGTCGCCGACCGGGCCATGAGCCGCAAACACTTTGAAATCATCCAGAACCCCGACGACACCTATCAACTCCACGATCTCAAGGCGGTCAACGGGACATCGCTAAACGGCGTCGACATCAAGGAGGCCGACCTCTTTCACGGCGATCGAATCGCCGCCGGCCAGAGCACCTTTCAATTCGTCATTCCCGGCGACGCACCGGTGCAAAGCGGCGAGCGCCATCTCGTGCCCGCCGCCTCATCGGAGACCGTGACCGACCAGAAATTGGAGGCCGTCGAGGCCCCCGGCGATGCCGGCACCGACCGCGATACGCTGGACACGGTATTGCTCGCCGTCACCGTCATCGCCGGTCTGTTGTGCATCCCGTTGCTCGCGATTTTGATTCAGGCCACCGTATTGGACGATACGCCGGACGAAGCCGCATCGGACCTGTACTTTGAGGGCGTTGAGGCACTTCAAAGTGCGCAGTGGGACGAAGCTGAACAGCTATTTGTGCGCAGTCGCAATGCCGATCCAGAGTTTGGCGAAATCGAGGCCCAGCTGGCACGAGTCGAACGAGAACAGCAGGCGAATGCCATCATCGACCGGGCTCGCCGACAGGCCGCCGACGGGCTCGACAGTGAGTTACTGAGCGAATTGCGCTCGCTGTCGCCGGAGAGCCACTACTACGACGACGCGCAACAGCTGCTGAGCCAGGCACATCAGGATGAAGCACTGGAGTTGTACGAGCGGGCGTTGAGTGCCTACGAAGACGACGAACTGCAGCAAGCTGTTGCAGCACTCGATGAGCTGCGCGTCGTCGCCCCCCAGTACGAGCCGGCCGATGACTTGCAGCGCGATATCGAGGCCGCTCTGAGAGAAGACGGCGAACGCCAAGACGATCAACAGCAGGCCGAACCGGCGCGTCCTTCTCCGGCTCCCGAGCCGCAGACAGCGCCCCAACAGCCACCGCCATCATCACCGGAGCCAGCCTCCGACGATGAGCCATTTCCGCTGGGCGATCCATTTGCCGAGCGCGAAGGCCGCGACGACGACAGCAGCGAGGCCACCACCGGGATTGGCCACATCAACTTCACCGATGGCTTCTCGATGTACCGCGACGAACAATTCGACGACGCCATCGAGCACTTTGAGACGATCGCCGACAATGCCAGCGGCGCCGTCGGCAACCGGGCAGCGCAGACCGCCGAGGACATACAGCGCTTCCACAGTTCGCTTCAGGAGGGTCGCCAGGCCCGCGATGATGGTGACTATGAGACGGCGATTGCCTCCTTTCGCACCGCTCGCCAGGCCGACGAATCTGTCGCCGGTGAAGGCGGCTCATTTCAGGCCGATGTGGGCGCCGATATGTCCGCTGCTATCGCCCTGCAAGGTCGACAACATCTGGAGAGCGAGGACTACTCAGCGGCCTTTGACCGCCTGGAGCGCGCCGAAGCCCACGATGCGTCGACGCCGGAAGTCGAGGCCCTTCGCGTCGACCTCCAAAACCGGGCCCAGTCGCTGTACATCCGGGCTGCCAACCAACGAAAAAGCGACCCCGAAGGGGCCGCCAATTTGGCGCGTACGATCCTGACGATGGTCCCCCCGGACCACGACACGCACAATCGAGCACGCGAATTACTCGACGAGCTCGACTGAGAAGCTATCAAAAAAGTCTCCCGTCGCGATTTCCGGCCGATTTAGACCGCAGTTTCCGTCGAAAATCCTCGACTTAGCGCTGCTAGGCCTCGTCTTTCGA
>CAYUPT010000291.1:0-5601 GCA_964446725.1 uncultured Bradymonadales bacterium
ATTCCAGGATGTAGTAGTGGGGATCGACGAGCGCGAATTTTCGCAGCTTCTGGATCGCTTGGCCGCGGGCGATACTGAATTCGCGCCGCTCTCTAAATTCGCCGGGCTCCCGGCTCCGTTCGATGACGTGATCGATAGAAGACATGATCCACTTCGTTCGCTTGGGGGACAGTCAGGTAGTCGGTGCAGTCAACCGGAGGTCATTGCGAAAATTGTTGCTTGATATCGGAGACCGACGCCTCCAGAAGCCGGGTGTCGGCGTCGAGCATGTAGTCCTCGCTCAACAGCAGACCGCGGGCCAGCATGTAAGCGCCCATCGCCGGATCGCGTCGGTACAGGTCGGTGACGACGTCAAACTGGGGATGGCTGCGATTAATCGCGACCTCCAGCGGGTCTCCGGATTCCGTAATATTCGATGAGGGGCGGGCCATCACCGGACCGATCTCTTCGGCGACGACGACAAAGGGCGCCTCGTTGTTGGCGCGAACGACGCCCGTCGTCAGCCGTCGGATATCGGCGCCGGCCTCGCCGAGTAGCGCCAGTGCATCATCGAGCAGCGGTTCGATCTCGGGGTCCGGCTTGTCGTCGACGGCGATTGGAAAAAAGATCGACTCCGGCGCCACCAGCGCCCGCTGGATCTGCTGCTTGGTGGGCCGTTTTTCATCGCCCGAAAAGAATTGTCCGATTTTGGTCTTGGCGCTCCAGAATAGTCCCTTGACGGTCTTTGAGGTCTTGTGCGCAAAGGTCTCGACGATCACGCGTCGGACGGACTGCAACTCGACGCCAGCGCCGAGCTGCTGGCGACTTTGCCCCATGATCACCGGCATGCCCTGCTCGCCGAGTCGCTCCGTCAGCGACGTCGACTCGTGGCTCAGCAACAGCAGGTCGTCGTCGTGAAATCTGGTCCAGGCATCGCGCAGCGTCATCGGCGATGCATTGACGCATCGCAAGATGGGCCGATCGACGTACTCCATGACCTCCCCGGCCGGTTCAGTGGCCAAAAACTTCATCAATCGGCCGTAGCGATGATACTGCTCAACGCCCCATCGATCGGCGCCGGCCAACGCCTCCAATTCGTCGATCAGCGCCTCCAGAAGCGGTCCATTGGCGGCGTTCTCAAGCAGGGTCATGGCCCGCTCGTACTGATCGTCGCGGATCACGGAGTCCCGGGCCAGGGTATGCTCCAGATAGCGCGACTTGATTTTAAACGAGATAAATTCAAAGCGGCGCTTCCACTTGCTCAATACGTCGTCGCCGACATCGGTCAACGCCAGCGTCAGCCCCCGGTTATAAAATCCGTAGATCGGCTCCTCGCTGTAGGCAATCGCGATTTCGGTCCCCTCGTACTCGACGTGTTGGTGGCACTCGCCGTCGACTTCAAAGGGCTCATTGATCGACTCCGGAGGCGCAAAATCGTCGTTGTTGTAGCGATCCTCAAAGGTGACCTCCACCGTGGAGTGGCTGCACCAATGCCGAAGGGTCTTCGGGATCTCTTCGGCCAGCTCCTGGTAGCGGTGGTACTCCGCCTCCAGAAAAATCGTGATCTGCGTGCCCTCAATCGGGTTGTCGACGCGGGTCTTGGAAAACGAGCGGTCCTCGTGAAAGAGCACTTCCCAGTACTCGCCGCTTCGCCCGGTATGGACCAGCACCGCCCGCGGCTCGAGGGCGAAGACGGAGACAAATCCGATGCCGAATTTGCCGATTTTGGTCAGGTCCTCGTCCTTGCCGGAGGCGAAGAGCTGGGTCAATTCCTGGTCGATGATCGTCTCGTCCATGCCCTCGCCGAAGTCCTCGACGTGGATGGCAATCGCGCCCTGGTGGCCCTCGCCGGGCTCCCACTCCATTCGGATGTCGACCCGCGGTGTGCCGGCGTCGATGCTGTTCTGGACCAACTCGCGAAAGCAATCCAGTGCCGAACTAAACTGGGTCACCAAGTTGTCGACCATGCCCTCCGTGGAACCGACACCGGATTGCGCTTGCCCTTCTTCAGTCGTCATTGCTGGTTCCTCATCGATAATACCGATCCCAAGCTACGGAGATCATCCAGATCACACGGTGTAGATAATATTTTTTGTATTTCGCCGGCCACACAATTCGCGAAGTCGCTGCTTGAGGCCGCGACTGACGACGAATTTGCGATCCTTGTAGACCCGGTAGTCAAATTCGCGCCGGGCCTTTGCGTAGGTGCTGCGCATCGACTTCGACAATTCGCTCTCGAAGAGTTCGCCGAAGGGATCGTTGTTGCGGTGTTCGTCGACGTCGTCAGCGGCATTGTCGAGGGCGAACATGGCCACGAACTCCTCCGGATCGTCGCCGACAATGGTGTCGATGGGCTCCGGAACATCAAAGCGACCAAAAAAGATGGGCCCAATCGTACCCCGGGTCACTCGCTGGACCGACACCCCCGACAGAGTCTCGAGTTTGGCGTAGGTAAATTCGGCATCCATGGAGCTGAACTTGTAGATCAGCGACTGAAACTCGTCGGTGTGCGACGACGTCTCCTCGTCGATTTCGACGACGGCGCTGTCCCAGATTCCGGCGCGCTGCGTCAATTCGATGCTGTAGCGGACGAAGATGCCCGACGCATCGAGCTTGTCGAAGGTGATCCGAAAGTGGGCCTGCTTTTTATCGGGCTCGACGCGCCGCAGGGTGACATCCATCGCCCCCAGCGGCGCCAGGCGGGTGTCGGCGATGTCGTCGTAGTAGTCGTATTTGGCCAGTTGGCGCTGATGGACCTCGTGATCGGAGCCGCGGGCCTTGTCGGCCAACTTCTGGCGACTTCCGAGCTTATTGAGCTGATCGACGGCGATCTGAACGTCGGTCTGCACCCGCGTCCACTCCTTGTAGGTCGGAAGACCGCTCTCCCTATTGATTTCGAGACCGTCGTACTGGCCGCGATGGACCTCGGGACTCATAGCGTGGACGTGGGCGCTGATGCGGCGCGGATCGGGGTAGCGATCGTTGAGCCGGGCGGCGCGAATAATGGCCAGTAACCGGCGCACGAAGCGGCCCTCATCGTCGCCGCTCAACGTAACGCCGTCGACGGCTGCAGTGCCGGGATTTTCGATGTCGGTGGGCATATTGAGCAGGGTCCGGTGTCGTGGGGTTCGGGTGGTTATCCGCGGTGCTCGAGGACGACTTCCTCGTCGACTTCCACGTCGGCCTCCTGGCGGGCGTCGTCGGCCAAGGCCTCAATTTCTTTGGCCAGCGCACTGTCGACGGTCTCACAGCCCTGGACTTCCTCGAAGACCTCGTTGAAGGTCAGGTTTTCCTCAAAGGCCATCTCCGTCTCTTCATCGTACAGTTGCAGATCGTCGACCATCCCATCCACATTCTCGCGAAAATAGGTCTGGGTCTCGGTCACAAAGCGACTGGTCTCATTGACGGCTTCGGTCAATGCCTCCAGCGAGTGCTTCATCTCGAGCATGACCACCGAGGCATCGGCGGCGGCGCCAATGGCCTGGATCTGGCCGGCGATGACGTCCAGCTTTTCACTGGCCGCCGTCACATACAATGTGATGTCGTTTCGAAGATAGGAGATCGTCTCCGCCAACTGACGGGTATTTTTGATCAGCCGCTCCAGCCGACTTTCAGCGGTGGAGTACAATTTGAGCAGCCCGGCGTGCTTGGCCAAAATACGGGTCGCCTCGTCGATATGAGCCTGCAACTGGCGGGCCTCCGGCGACTCCGGATCGGCACTCTGTTTGGCGGCCTCCAGCGTCGCTTTGGCCTCTTCGACCTCGTTGATCCGGGCCGTGGCCAGCTCCTCGTTTTCGGCGGATTCGACGATGCGCTCGTTGAGGCGCTCGATCTCGTCGTACAGATTGACCTGTGCGACCTCCAGCCGATCCGCAAATTCGGCGGCCTCCCGGACTCTCACGGCGCTGACCTCGTACTGGGCGCGCAGCATCTCCTCGATGGAATTTTTGGTGATGATCTGGCCCTCAAACCAGGGCATCGACGCAAATAAATTTCGGATGCCGCTGACGATGCCGCTGCGCTCGCGCTCTCGCTCCAGGTGATCGGAGAGATCTCGGAGCTTTTCGAGTTCATCGCCCAGCGAATTCTGGAGCTCACTGTTGCGACTTCGCAGCGAATTGAGCTCCGAGACCTGTTCGTCCTGCAGCTGGCGCTCGGAGTGAATCGTCGACTCCAGCTTCTGGACCGAAATATCTCCGCCCCGGTATTCGATCTGCTCGTCCAGTATCTCGATGGCTTGCTCGGTGTTCACAATCTCTCCCTGAAAACAGACGATCCCTATCACATCGAGCGCTTCCTCGATTCAATACGCCGCGTATCTGCGAGCGGCCCGGGCAGTAGCCTCCAATCGAGGATGTCGAGAATCCTCGCTCTCCAGGCGGGTGTCGATGCCCGGGCGTCCAACTTTGGCACGCCCGCCGCCTTTTTTCCAGAGTTATCGCCGTCGGTTCCTGCATTTCATCACAAACTCGGCCTCGACACGGGGGACGGAACCACCACCCACATCTCCTGCCGATTATCGCCGATGCAACGATTTTACAAAACAAAACACACAACCACCGACCACCTATTACCTACTGAAAATAATAAGTTATCTCGAACCTCGACGCCGGTTACTTTAGCGAGAATGAAAACCGACACGCAAGATTTTATCGAAACGCTCGACAATAGATATGACGGGGACCACACAGCCTGCAGCTCCCGGGGGCCTCGATGACCCTTCGGGATGGTCGGACTCCTCGCTGAGAGCACACGCGAGACACCTAACTTGTGAAAGATCTAATTGAGGAGAACGTGAATGAAGCGGATATGTCTATTTGGAATCACTGTCGTTATCGGATTGGCCCTGATGGTGACCGGTTGCGGCGAAGGCGATTCGGCGACGGAGAATACGACCGTCAATGAGCAAAATAAGGAGAACAATCAGCAGGATCAAAACGACGATACCTGCACTCCCCAGGACGAATGCACTTCCGACCAATGCGGCGAGGTCGACGACGGTTGTGGTGGAACCCTCGATTGCGGCGAGTGCCCCTGTCAAAACGGCACGCCTCAGTCCGAGACCTGCGGAGCCTGCGATCTGGGCATCCTCCACTGTGGCGATGGCGAGACCGGGCCCGGCCAGTGTGACGCCCCGGAGATCCCCGGATTCGACGGTCAATGTTCGGAACTCGTCGCCGTATCCGCCGCTTCCGGCTCCAGCCTCGGCAATGGAAGTATCGACGACCCCGTCGACTCTCTGGACGACGCCGTGAGCGTCGCCCGACAACGCAACGCACCTGCGCTCCTCATCGCCGGCTCCGACACCTACGACGGCCCCCTGGTCATCGACGAACCCATCTCGGTGATCGGTGGCTTCTCCGAGGACTTCCAGCGCGACAGCGACCAGACTCCCACCATCTACAGCAGCGAATCGGTCGACGGCCTCGACGACGGCGATATCGCCGGCCTGTCGATTGGCGACGTCTCCGAGCCGATCGTCGTCGCCGATCTCGACATTCAGACCGCAGATGTCGAAGCTACCGGCGCCACCAACTACGGGGCCTACGTCACCAATTCCCCGGATATTACTTTTCGCAACGTCGAGACCGTGGCTGGACGAGGTGGCGATGGTACCAATCG
>CAYUPT010000292.1:0-5560 GCA_964446725.1 uncultured Bradymonadales bacterium
TAGCAGTAGTAGCTGACAAGGCTTGCTCCCCGGTAGCGCAAGGCATACCGGGGCCTTTCGGTTCCGAAGGTGGAACGTAGCTGACAAGGCATATTCCCCGGTAGCACAAGGCGTATCGGGGCCTTGCGGAGGCACAGGTTGTTGGTCGGAGAGATGGTGGAGACGGAGGCGTCCGCGCCTTCGGCAGTGTCGACCGTGAGGCGCTGAACCTCGGTGATGCGAGGCTAAATGGACGTTCGAGTTCGTCGATCACGTTGGAACTGGCCGCGCTGCGCCCGACGACGAGCGACCAAACCCAGACGATGACAGTTGGACTCCGTCGCTTCGCTCCTCGTCCGACCAAGGGATGTCATCGGCTCCACCGCCTTCATTTGGGCCTTGAGACGGAGGCGTCCGCGCCTTCGGCAGTGTCGACCGTGAGGCGCTGAACCTCGGTGATGCGAGACGAGGATATATCGGGGCCTGGCGCTTCCACATCAAGCCGGGCTTGCGGAGTCTAGAAAGGACGAAAGGTGACGCCGTGAGGCATCACCTTTCGTCTCTGGCAAACCACCATTGTGCCGTATTTTGAAAAAAGACTTTGAAACCCTGTTTTTTACCAGGTGGGCGCAGTAAGTAGCACTCCTTGAACGTCCTCACTGGTCCAATTCCAGAAGGCATGCTCGTGTTGTGCCAGTGACCAGCTCCCTTATATATGCTTGTGGGGTCCTTTTCGTCTCCATTCTCACGAACACGGCAGAATGCCAAACTTGGCAACTCTACAATCACATCGGCATCGTAACGAA
Source organism: uncultured Bradymonadales bacterium (assembly GCA_964446725.1). Taxonomy (GTDB): domain Bacteria; phylum Myxococcota_A; class Bradymonadia; order Bradymonadales; family Bradymonadaceae; genus SLJM01. The sequence continues at coordinate 786 of CAYUPT010000292.1, forward strand.
GCGGCGCCGTCAGTATCAAGCGCGAAAACCCGGAAGTGGGCTCGGGCGTCGCTTCCTCGCTGCCATTTCAGGGGTATAAAACGCGGGGGACGCTCAGTATTCCAGCGGTGATCGGCAACGGTGTCTTCACCGCCGGCGATCGAATGCGTTTTATTGGTCGCGGCGCTTGATCTCGAACGTCGAGAAGTCGCGGGCCACCTCGGTATTGTCGAAGATCTCGCGGGCGCCGTCGGCAAATTCGTCGAGGTGGAGGTATTTCTGGGAGATATGCGTCAAGATGAGTCGCCGCGCGCCGCCTTGTTGTGCGCAGCGGGCGGCATCGCCGGCGGTGGAGTGGCCGCGCTTGTGGGCTTTGCGCTCTTCGCCGGCCGGATAGGTCGCCTCGTGGACCAGGACATCGGCATTTTGTGCCAATTCGGTGGCGCCGTCGCAGGGAACGGTGTCGGTGCAGTACGAAATTTTGAGGCCCGGCCGCTCCGGTCCCAACACCTGGGAGGGGGAGATGACTCGACCATCTTCGAGCTCGATGTCGTGACCGCGCTGGAGCTCTCCGTACAGCGGGCCGGCGGGGATGTCGAGTTGTTGGGCGCGCTCGACATCGAAGCGCCCCGGTCGGGCGTCTTCGACAAGGGCGTAGCCCCAGGCATCGACGCGGTGGTTGAGCGGGTGGGCTTCAAAGCGCAGGTGTCTGCGCTCCAGGATGGTGCCAGCCTCTTCGATCTCGTGGAGTCGGACCGGAAAGCCGGGCCGAAGAATATGGAGGTCGTGCAGGCATCGAAACCACCTCTCGAGCCCCTTCGGCCCGTAGATATCGAGGGGCGCATTGCGCTGGTTGAGCGTCAGCGATCCCAGAAGGCCGGGCAGACCATTGACGTGGTCGCCGTGGAAGTGAGTCAAAAATATCCCCTCGATGGCCCCGGGGCGAAGCTGGGATTTCGTGAGTTGAATCTGGGTCGCTTCGCCGCAGTCAAAGAGAAATAACTCCCCCTCTCGAAACAGCGCCATCGACGAGACATTGCGCTGGGGAAGCGGTTTGCCACTTCCCGTACCTAAAAACACCAGTTCAATCGACATATCGCTCGGCAATAAAGGACGAAATGAGCGCACCCGGAGTGGTGCGCCGGAATGACTCAGAGGTCGCGAAGCAGGCGTTCGACGTGGCCTGTGGCCTGGACGTTGTCCTGGATTTCCTCGATGACGCCCTGTTCGTCGATAATAAAGGTGGAGCGCACCAGTCCCATGTAGGTGTTGCCAAAGGTCGTCTTTTCGCGCCAGACGCCGTATTGTTCGGCCGTTTTGTGCTCCGGATCGGCGAGCAGCGGGAAGTTGAGGTCGAATTTTTCGCGAAATTCGGCGTGGCTTTCGACGGAATCCGGCGAGATGCCGTAGACCTGGTAGCCTTCGGCGCCGAGGTCGGCGAGATTGTCGCGGAAGTCACAGGCCTGGGTGGTGCATCCGGGCGTCATATCCTGGGGATAAAAGTACAGAATCGTCTTCTGGCCGCGCAGATCCTGGAGGCGCACGGTGCCCTCGGTGTCCGATTCGAGTTCGAAATCCGGCGCATCATCGCCGGCGGAGAGTTTCGGATTTTCGCCCATTGTGAACCTCTGGCAAGACTGCAGGTTGTACTGTGAACTTCAACTTTCCACGCGTGGCGCGCCACGACCTTAGACGATGTTCGGAGTGCTGAACAGGGACGCGTCGAAGCGATGAGCGCTCGTTGAAGATCTGGCGAGTAGTCGATAGCCTGACGACAGAACCAATTGTCTGCTAAAAAATGATTTTTGAAGCAGGTGCGTTATGAGCGGGCGAATCCAGACGCTGCGACTTGCTGTATGTTCGACGCTGCTACTTCTCGTGGTTGGTGGCTGCAATTGCACCGGTGACGTCCGCGACGGGGAAGGAGCCGAAGACTGCACGACAACTGCCGAGTGCTCCGGAGATCTGGAGTGCATCGACGGGGTCTGTGGGGGACCCGACGGCGATGCCGGCGTCAACGACGACGAAGACGCCGACGCCGGTGATCCGGATGCCGACGACCCGGATGCCGACGATCCGGACGCCGACGACCCGGACGCCGACGACCCGGAGGAGCCGGAATGCGAAGATGCCACGACCTGCGAGGACGAGGGCGTCGAATGCGGGACCATTGCCGATGGCTGCGGTGACACACTGTACTGCGGGGGCTGTGATGCCGGCGAGGTCTGCGGATCGGAGGACGAACCCGGCCAATGCGTCGAGGTCGACTGCACCGTCGAAAATACCTGTGAGGATATGGGCTATCAGTGCGGTGCGGTGCCCGACGGCTGCGGCGATATTCTGGACTGTGGAAGCTGTGATGCCGGCGAACGCTGTGGCAGCGGCGAGCACGCCGGGCAGTGCATCGAGGAGAGCTGCGAGCCGATCACCTGCGACGATCACGATCCGGGAGAGTGCGGAATTCACCCCGATGGCTGCGGCGGCGTCATCGACTGCGGCGGCTGTTCGGGAGATAATACCTGTGATGCCGACGGGGCCTGCACGGAGAGCAGCTGCACGCCGATGAGCTGTTCGGATTACGACGACGATGAGTGTGGCATCCACCCCGATGGCTGTGGCGGGCTCCTTGACTGCGGAAGCTGCGGTGGCGGCGAGACCTGCGTGACCGACAGCAGCGGCGGGCAGTGTGAGGCCATCGACTGCGATCCCCTCGATTGCGCCGACCAGCCCAGCGGCGACTGCGGAATCCATCCCGACGGCTGCGGCGGCTTCGTCGATTGCGGCGGCTGTGGCGACGGCGAGATCTGTGGCAGCGGCGCCGACTACGGAATGTGTACCGATGCCGATTGCACACCGCTTAGCTGTTCGGACTACGACCCCGGGGAGTGCGGCTTGCACGCCGATGGCTGCGGCGGGGTACTGGACTGCGGCGGCTGTCAAAGCGGCGAGGTCTGCGAGGCCAATGAATGTGTCGACATCGCCTGCGACCCGTTGGATTGCAGCGATTACGACCCGGGAGAATGTGGACCCCATCCCGATGGCTGCGGCGGATTTATCGACTGCGGAAGCTGTTCCGGCGATCAGATCTGCGGCAGCGGCTCCGAACTCGGCGAATGCATCGACGCCTCCTGCGATCCCCTCGAATGCAGTGATTACGACGACGTCAACTGCGGTCGGGTCTCCGATGGCTGCGGCGGATTGACCGACAATTGCGGCACCTGCGATAGCCCCGAGATCTGCGGCGGCGGAGGCCAGCCCAACGTCTGCGGCGCCGATCCGGGGGCCGGCGATGGATGCACCAATCTATGTGAAGACCAGGTCGTGTGCTCCGATGGCGACGCCACAACCCTGACGGGCACCGTCTATGCGCCCAACGGCACTTTGCCGCTCCCCAATGCCAATGTCTACGTCCCCAACGATCCCATCGACGACCTTCCCGAAATCGAGGAGGGGCCGGTCTGTGAGCAATGCGAAGACGAGGACCTGGGCAGCCCGCTGGTGGGCGATATCACCGATGAAAACGGAGAGTTCGAAGTGCGCCACGTCCCGGCCGGGGTCGAATTTCCGCTGGTCATCAAACTCGGTCAGTGGCGCCGGGTGGTCACCATCGATGCCCAGACGGCCTGCGAGGAGACCGAATTGGACGCCGCCGACACTCGATTGCCGACCAGTCAGGAAGAGCAAAGTGATCACGACAATATCCCGAAAACGGCGATATCGACGGGGCGCGTCGATGCCATGGAGTGCGTTTTTCACAAATTGGGCGTCGAAAATTCGGAGTTTACGCGCCGCAACGAGGACGGCCGCATCCATCTGTACCGGGCCAATGGCGGAGTCCCGGACCAACAGCTGGCCAATGCCTGCGCAGGGACCTGCAGCCAGAATGACTGTACGGACCGAAACCCCGATGGAAGCGGCAGTCCGTGGTGGTCGGATGGATGCGGTTTCGGTAGTGACGGCGATATGCTTCGCGATAACCTATCGTACCACCTCTACGAAGATCAGCAGACGCTCGACAGCTACGACATGATCGTCATGGACTGCGAGGCCTCCGATCACTCCTCTACTCGAACCGACGCCGATCTCGATCGGATGCGCAACTACGTCAATGCCGGAGGGCGGCTCTTTGCGTCGCACTGGGCCTACGACTGGCTGCATCAGACCGAGGATTTCGAGGATACCGCCGACTGGAGCGGCTCCGGCGGCGTCGACTGGAGTGACGCCTTTATCGATACCTCCTTTTCGGCCGGGGGGCTGTTCTGGGACTGGATGACACTGGTCGATGACGACCTCGATTCGAGCGACGATCCGGAAATCGAGATTTCCGAGCCCCGCGGCCTCGCCCAGAGTGTGGACGACAACCTGGCAACGCAGTGGATGTACACCGATACATCGGCCGGCCACTACGACGACGCCGTTCAGCAATTGACCTTCAACGCACCAGTCTATGATCCGCCGGACGAGCAATGCGGCCAGGTCGCCTACAGCGCCTTTCACGTCTCCGGCGTCGATGTCGGCGATGGCCCGGCCTTTCCCAGCTACTGCAGTGCCGGAGAGTTGACGACGCAGGAGAAAGTACTGGCGTATATGCTCTTTAATCTGTCGGCCTGCGTCACCGAGGATTCGGAGCCGCCGGAGCCGGAGTGCGAACCGCTGGACTGCGACGATCGCAATGCGGAGTGCGGCCAGGTCTCCGATGGCTGCGGAGAGGTCATTGACTGCGGAGACTGCCCGGACGGATCGGCCTGTGGCGCCGACGGGGTCCCCAATATCTGCAGTGCCGACTGCGAGCCCCT
>CAYUPT010000293.1:0-5558 GCA_964446725.1 uncultured Bradymonadales bacterium
GATCTGCTCTCTCGAAACCGCGATTTTCACTCATGATATACCCGTCTGGAGTCCCGAGCGTCGAACGCCGTGACTCCCATTCGTTCCACGTTGAAGCTACTCGCCGAAAGCGTCTGCATCGGTCCAAAAATAGTCCAAAAAACCCGCCGACCCAGCACACAGCTGGGACGGCGGGTTGTCGCCCTTCAACCGCGATACGACGCGCTCATCAGGTCGTCAGGCGGATGTTCGACGCACTGGCCGCTGCTCAATCGAGCGTCGCGGCGACCTCTTTGTGCTTGTAGACCTCGATGACGTCACCGACTTTGATGTCGTCGAAGTTCTTGAGGCTCGCACCACACTCAAACCCGCTTTTGACTTCTTTGACGTCATCTTCGAAGCGTCGCAGGGAGTTGATCTCGGTATCCTGAACAATCTTGCCGTCTCGCAGTAGACGCGCCATGGCGTCACGTCGCAGCAACCCGTCGGTGACATAGCACCCGGCGACCGTGCCGACTCGGGGAGTACTGAACGTATCCCGAACTTCGGCGTGGCCGATGACTTCCTCTTCCACAATCGGGTCGAGCAGACCTTCGAGAATATTGTGAATCTGCTCGATGGCGTCGTAGATGATGGTGTGCGTAACGACCTGGACGCCGTACTCGTCGGCCACTTCCGAGGCCCGGGAGTCCGGTCGGACATTGAATCCGACGACGATGGCCGCCGTCTCCGACGACGCCGCCAGGTTGACGTCGTTTTCCGTAATCGCACCGACACCGGTGTGAATGATGTTGGTCCGAACTTCATCATTGCCCAGATCTTCGAAGGCCTCTTTGAGCGCTTCGACCGACCCCTGCACATCGGCTTTGACGATGATCTTGAGGTCTTTCATCTCTCCTTCCTGAATCATCTTGGAGAGATCTTCGAGACTTCCGGCGGCCTCTTTGGCGCGACTGGCCATCGTCTCTTTTCGCCGCTGTTCGGTGACGTGTTCCGTAATGCGCTTGGCGTCGCTTTCCTTTTCGACGACGAAGAACGGCTCTCCGGCCTCCGGAATACCACTGAGTCCGGTAATTTCGACCGGCTTGCTCGGGCCGGCTCTGTCGATGCCCTGACCGCGGTCGTCGTGCATCGTACGCACTCGACCGTAGTGCTGGCCGCTGACCAGGATATCGCCCTGATGGAGCGTCCCGCGCTGGACGAGCATCGTGGTGACCGGACCGCGACCGATATCGAGTTCGGCCTCCACGACCACGCCCTGTGCGTTGCGGTCGGGATTGGCCGTCAATTCCTCGATTTCGGACTGCAAGATCACCGATTCCAGAAGACCGTCGATATTGGTCTCTTTGAGGGCGCTGACCTCGACAAAGAGGGTCGTTCCGCCCCACTCTTCGGGAATCAACTCGTACTCCGACAATGCGGTTTTGACGCGGTCGGGATTGGCCTGAGGTTTGTCGATTTTGTTGATGGCCACAACGATCGGGACTTCTGCCGCCCGAGCGTGATTGATGGCCTCCACCGTCTGCGGCATGACGCCGTCATCGGCGGCCACCACCAGTACCACCAGGTCCGTGACTTCCGCACCGCGCATTCGCAGGGCCGTAAACGCCTCGTGACCCGGCGTATCGAGGAAGGTGACCATGCCCGCCGAGGTCTCGACCATATAGGCACCGATATGCTGCGTGATGCCTCCGGCCTCTTCCTCGGTGACCTGCGCCATGCGCACCGCATCGAGCAGTGAGGTTTTGCCGTGATCGACGTGACCCATCACCGTGACGACCGGCGCCCGAGATTCGCATTCCTCTTCCGGGTCCGGCTCGGTGTCGTAGAAGCTGGTGATATCAAAGGCGACGTTTTCGACGGTGTAGTCGTACTCGTCGGCAATCAGTGACGCCGTCTCGTAGTCGACCGTCGTGTTCACCGTCGCCTGCATGCCCATTTCCATCAGGTCCATGGCCAGCTTTCCGGACTTGACGCCCATCTCGTGGGCCAGGTCGCCGACGGAAATGACATCCTCGATACGGATGACCTTTTTGTGTTCGGCGGCCTCCGTAATTTCGGTCTGCTGGCGCCTCTTCTTTTTGCCTTTGCCGGAGCGCTTATTGCTGCGGCGCGACTTCCCGTCGTAAAGATCGGAACCCTCGACGACCCGCTTGGTGCGGTGGCTGGAGGCGCGCTTGTTCTTTTTCTTCTTTTTCTTTTTCTTCTTCTTTTTGCTGCGCGACGGTCCCGGAGAAAAGTCCTTGTCTTCGGCTGCAAGCCGCTCTTTGAGGATATTTTCGTTGATCCGTCCGACGACTTTGGCGTCGCCTTCGTCTTCTTCTTCCTCTTTTTTGGACGGCGGCTTCTTGGGCGGCCGCTTCGGCTTTTTCGGAGGTTTGTCCTCCGACTTTTCTTCGCTGTCGTCGGCGTCCGATTCGTCATCGGATTGCGTTTCCGCTTCATCCTCGGACTCGTCGTCGCTGGTTTCGGCGGAGTCTTCGGTAGACTCGTCGTCGGCGTCGCCCTCTTGTTGGGCTTGTTGTTCGTCGGCGACCTCAGAATCGCTCTCCTCATCGTCAGAGGCCGCCTCCTGTGCTTCGTCTTCGTCGTCGGCCTCAGCGGCCTCCGCCTGTTCTTCTTGTTGTTCGTCGTCGGAGGCTTCGACATCCGTAGATTCTTCGACGTCGTCGTCTTGTTGCTCTTCGACGTCGGTCTCGTCTTCGGTGTCGGTCTCTTCGTCAGAGGCCTCGACGTCGGCTTCGACATCGGTGTCCTCTTCGGCCACATCGTCGGCCTCCGAAGTCTCGTCGGCCGTCTCGGTTTCCGGTTCGGGCTCCGGGGTCTCCGAAACTTTCGGCGACTCCGGCGTGGACGCCGTGTCTTCTTCGTCGTCCGGCGTCACCTTGCGACGGCGCCGAAGTCCGGGACCGACGTCATCGGTCTCCTCATCGGATCCGTCATCGGAGTCCGATTCCGACCTGGGCCGGCGGCGCAACATCTGCGGACCGACTCCCCCATCGTCGCCGTCGGCGGCCTGGCCATTCTCGGCTGAATCGGCCGTTTGTTCACCGTCGGCATCGACGGCTTCTTTAACAGCACTGACGTCAGATGGACTCAACACCGACATGTAATTGTCGACGGAGATATCCAACTCCAGGCTGTTGATCTTGCTGACCAATTCTTGCTTGTTGAAACCAAGCTCTTTGGCTAGCTCGTGTACACGTCGCTTCGGCATGTGTTCTCCACTCTATCCGCCGGCGGTTAAAATAGTCCGGGCAGACAGTTCCTGAAATTTTGTCGCAATCGTTGGATTTTCGTACTGATGTCGCTTCAGCGGCGAATGACTTCGTGTCGCCACAGCGCTGACATCGACTGCAACAGCACCATCTTGATGCCGTTGCTTACTTCAAACCTCGGTCAAACTTCAACCGCCGTCAGCAACTCGGCTGTAGCAGCCACCAGATCGGAACAATTCGATCCGGACTTCGACCGCTGCTCCCGTCGTGCGACCCGAGTCCATCGAGTCGCATCCCGAGGCGTTACCAATAAGGCGGCCGATACATTCCCGAGCCCTTCGACGGGATCGGAGGTTCAACCACGGCCACTGGCACACAGCGTCGACGGGATAGGCCGCCGGGCGGCAGCGGAACGAGTCGTCGACAATTCGGCGCCGACGGCCCGCCCGCTACGGATCAGACCTGCCGCTCGGTTTCTTCCTCTTCGCCATCCTGGTCGGCATCTTCGCCGCCGTCGGCTTCGAGTTCTTCCGTATCGTCGTCCTCGGACTCCGAGACGTCGGCGTCGGTATCGTCGCCGACTGACTCTTCGGATTCTTCGGATTCTTCGGACTCTTCGGGCTCGTCCTCGTCTCCGGTATCTTCGGCGTCTTCCGCCGCTTCTTCCGTAGACTCCTCGCCGTCGTCTTCGTCTTCCTGGAGAGACTCCAGAAACTCCTCTCGGCGCTGCTCAAAGCCCTCGTCGTCGTCGACCAAGTCCTCTTGCTCGCGAAACATCTCTTCGGCGGCGTACAGAATCTGCTTGGCCTTTTTGACATTGGGCCCAAGTCCCGCTGATTCGGCCAACAGCTCTGCGTCGTCTTCAAAGACGATGTGCTCGATCGTGGTGTATCCGTTGTCGTAGAGACTGGATGCCACTTTGGAGCCGATCCCGCGAATTTCTTCGAGCTCTTTGCGGGCGTAATCGGCCTCGGTCATCGCCTCCGGCGATCCCGGATCGGGCCGGTCGAGAATCTCTTCGGCGGCGTTAATGACAATATCCGCCGTCTCGTTGTCGAGGCCCGGAATCTGCGCCAATTCGTCCGGCGGTGCATGGGCCATGTGTTCGAGCTTGTTGTAGCCGAGTCGAAACAGTGTATCGACCATATCCTCGGTAATGCCGTCGAATTCCAGCAACGACTCCCGAGACTCCTGCATCATATTTTCGAGACGGGTCTCGGAGATAATATCGAGGTTCCAACCGGTCAACTGGGCCGCAAGGCGCACATTTTGCCCGCCGCGTCCGATCGCCAGACTCAACTGATCGTCGGGGACGATGAGCTCCATCGTCATATTCGACTCGTCGATCAGGACCTTGTTGACCTCCGCGGGACTGATGGCGTTGCACACAAAGCGGGCCGTATCCTCGACGTAGGGCACAATATCGATCTTTTCGCCGTGGAGCTCCTGGACGACGGCCTGAACGCGGGAACCGCGCATCCCGACGCAGGCGCCTACGGGATCGACGTCGCTGTCCTGACTGTAGACGGCGACCTTACTACGGACCCCCGGCTCGCGGGCGACGGCCACAATTCGAACCGCACCCTCGTGAATCTCGGGTACTTCCTGTTCGAACATCTTGATCAAAAGCATGGGATCGGCGCGCGTTAAAACAACCTGCGGATCCCGACTGGAGCGCTTGACCTCTTTGATCATCGACTGCAGCCGATCGCCGGGTCGGTAACTCTCGCGAGGGGTCTGCTCGTTGCGCGGCAAAATCGCATCGGTGCGACCGAGGTCGACGATGATATTGCCCTTTTCGAAGCGCCGGACCCGGCCAATGACCATATCTCCGACGGTATCTTTGTACTCGTCGTAGATGATGTCGCGTTCGGCCTCTCGGACGCGCTGAATAATGACCTGCTTGGCGGTCTGCGCAGCGATCCGACCGAAGGTCTTGTTGTAGGAGTCGAGCTTCGTCAGATCGCCGTATCGCTCGTCCTGCGCTTTGGCCTTGTCCTGGTCTTCGTCGCGATAAAAGATCTGAAACAGGAGCTCTTCGCCCGGATAGGCCTCAAATCCGGCAGCTTCGACCTCCTCGACGGAGACCTCGCGATAGGGATTTTCGACCTCGTCGGTCACGGTAATGATCTGGAAGAGTTCGACTTCGCCGCTTTCTTCATTGAACTCGGCTTCGATCTCGCGCTGAGCACCGTAGGTGCGGCGAGCGGCCGTCAAAATCGCCGCCTCCAGCGTTTCGATAAGGATCGATCGCTCGATTCCCTTCGTTCTTCCAACCTCGTCGATGACGCTATTGAGATTCATTGCTGTGTACTCTCTTTGGAAAAATCGAACTTCAGTTTTGCGCGTACTACGTCGTCC